>CAKPKI010000069.1 GCA_934167135.1 uncultured Clostridia bacterium | reverse complement strand
CCTACATATCTTTTGCTATAATAGCTTGATGATAATGATGTTATTGTTACTCCTTGGCTTGGGTTTGCAGCATGTATAAAATTATCTCCCCCGATATATATTCCAACATGCCCTATTGCAGTATTTCCCGAATTATTGAATACTACTATGTCACCAGGTTGTAATTCATCTCTTGATACTGATACTCCATCATTTATTTGTCCTTTAGATGATCTACTTAATGATACTCCAAAATTTTTATATACATATGATGTAAAACCTGAACAGTCAAACCCAGTTGTAGGTGATGAACCACCTGAAACATATTTATACCCTAAGTAGTTTTTTGCATATTCTACTACTGCTGTTCCATTTTTTTCGCTTGTTGTCTTTGTTGTTTCTTTTTCACTTTTTTGCTCACTTTCTTCTTCCATTGGTGTAATTTCTGGTTGTTTTATTGTACTTCCACTTCTTGATGTGGTTTCTACTATTTTTGTGTCTGAAATATATTTTGATGATACATATCCTGTTTTTCCATTTAATTTTATTTGATACCATCCATCTATTTCTCCAGTTATTTCTACTTTGTCATTTTTAGATAAGCTATCTATATCTTCACTTGATGTTGAAGCTTCTTTTCTTACCATTAATCCTTCTGCTTTTACATATCCAGTTTTATTTAGAGTTTTTATTTTTGTTTCTTCTTTTTCTTCTACTTTTTCTGTTTTATCACTTTCATTATTTTCTGTTGTTTCTGTTTGTGCTTGTGGTTGTTCTTCTACAACTGGTTGTTCTGGTTGTTGTTGTTCCTCTTCTTTTACTGTTGTTTTTTGTAATAAATTCATTCTTATCCAACCAATTTCTTTGTCATTTTCAACTCTACACCAATCATTTATTATTTCAACAATTGTTACTTCTCCAGTAATTGTTGTTTTTACTTTCGAACTTATAAGTGGCACTGCTCTTACTTCTGTTTCTTTATCTAATGAATATTTCTCATTTTCTTGTGGTTGTGTTGTTGTTTCTATTGTTTTTGTAACTGGTTCTGCATCTTCCACATTGGATTCTTCTGCTGTTGGCTCTTCTGTTTGTTCTTCTGGTTGCTCTTCTGGTTGTTTGTTGACTTCTGTTACAGTTGTTTCTTCTACCTTATTATTTTCATTTTTATTTGTTGTTGTGTCTTCTTGTGTTTTGTTAGATGTGCTATTAGTTGTACTGCTATTGGATTTTTGAGTATCTACTAATTTTTTGCTAACATATCCTGTTACTGTTTTGTCTTCTACTTTTGCTTTTATTTTATACCATCCGTCTTCTTCTTCAATTATTTATACTTCTGAATTTTTGTCTAATTGCTCTATTATTGTTGATGTAGTATTTGGCTCTTTTCTTAATCTTACTGTTTCTGAATTTATTTTTCCTGTTGTTGCTTCTACTTTTATGCCTAATAGCATTAATGTTGTTATCATTAGTATAATTATTGCTATTTTTTTACTTTTCATATTAACCTCTTTACATTTTATTATCATGAACAAAAGTATATACTTAAATGAAAAAAAAGTCAAGTTATTTGACTTTTTTATGTTACATATTTTTTTCAACTAATGGTAATATTTGTTTCTTTCTAGAAACTACACCAGGCATTATTGCAATATTATCATTTATCTCATATGTTTTTGATATTGCATCAACTCTATCTCCTAATACAATTGCTTCTGAATTACTATTTATTATATCTGTAATTACAAATACAAATAAACTTAATCCTTTAGACAATATTTCTTTGTTCATTTCTCTTTCGATTTTTTCTTTTCTTTTTAATACATCTGGAATACTAACTGTATTTACTTGTGCTATAATATATTTTACATCTTCTTTCTCAATCTTTTTAGCATCTAGTCTTATTAATTCTTCTTCTGTATATTTATCTAAATCTGTTCCAGCTTTTAACATATCTATACCATAATTATTAACATCTACTTTAGCTATTTTTGAAAGTTCTTCTAATGCAATTTTATCTTTTTCTGTTGTTGTTGGAGATTTTAATAATAATGTATCAGATATTATTGCACTTAACATTATTCCAGCTATTTTAGGCTCTATTTCAATATTGTTTGATCTATATAATTCAAATAATATTGTTGCTGTACATCCAACTGGTTGAGCATAATAGAATAATGGTTCTGATGTCTCAAAATTATTGATTCTATGATGATCAACTACTGCTTCTATTTTTGCATTTTCTATTCCTTCTACTGATTGTGTAAATTCATTGTGGTCAACTAATATTACTCTTTGTCCTTCTTCTATTTTATTTATTAATTTTGGTGTTTCTACACTAAATTTTTCTAGTGCATATTTTGTTTCCTCATTTATTTCACCTAATCTACAAGGAATTACTTCTTCTCCTTTTATTTTTGTTTGTAAATTTGCCATTGCTATTGTTGAGCAAATTGAATCTGTGTCAGGACTTTTATGTCCAAATACTATTGTTTGTTCCATTTTATTTACCTATCCTTTCTAATATTTCTTCTAATTCTTCTTTATTAAAATTATATATTTTATTGCAAAATTGACATTTGATTTCTGCTTTTTCATCTTCTGTAATTAATTCTTTTAGTTGTTCTTTTCCAAGTGTCATTAATCCATTTGAAAATCTTTTTTTGCTACATTCACATTTATACTGTGGTTGTTTTGAAGCATCTATTTTTCTTACTTTTTTATCTCCTGTAACTTTTTTTGCAATTTCTTCAAGTGTTAAATTATTGTCTAACATTTTTGATATTGCTCCAGCTTCAAATATTGCTTTTTCTACTTTTGATATTTCTTCTTCTTTTGCATCTGGCATAGGTGTTATTATATATCCTCCACTTGAACGTACACCATTTTTATCTACTAATACACCTAGAGCAACTGCAGTTTGCTTTTGCTCAGATGTTTGAAAATAATTTGCAAAATCTTCTGCTATTTCTCCAGACATTAGTGGACTTATTCCTATATATGGTTTTTTTAGTCCAATATCTTTTATTACATTTATAAAACCTTCATTTCCAACGGCTCCACCTACATCTAATTTATCAAATTCATTTAATGGTAAATCTACATGTGAATCTGTTACACATATTTTTACATGTGGTGTATTGTCAGAAACTGCTACTATTTTGCCTATTGGTCCATTTCCTTTTACTTGAATCGTTAAATTATCTGTTTCATTTTTCATTTCTGCCCCAATCAATGCAGTTATTGTTAATATTCTTCCTACGACCGCTGTTGCAAGTGGACTTAAATCATGTATTTTTCTAGCTTCTTCTACCATTTGGGTTGAAGATATACATGTAACTGAAATTTTCCCATCATAAGCTAAAAATTTTATAATTTTATCTTCCATTACTTTTCCTTTCTTTATTTATTATCAATCATTTTGGGTTTGTTTTGTTTTTCCTTTACAAAGTTTCTATATCCTAATGCTACTGCTGCTATTATCATTAATAAAAATGATAATGCTTTCCATATTCCACTATCAAATAATATTATTGCAAACATTCCAAGCGATGCACTTAATCCATATAATATTAATACCGCTTGTTTTTGTGTAAATCCTTTTGCTACTAATTTATGATGTAAATGTCCTTTATCTGGTTTAAATACTGCTTTTATAGATTTTCCTTTTGCTATTCTTCTTATAATCGCAAATAATACATCAAATATTGGTAATCCTAAAACAATTACTGGTAAAACAATTACTGCTGCTGTGTAAGTTTTAGCAACACCTAATATAGATACAACTGCCAACATAAATCCAAGGAAATTTGAACCTGTATCACCTATAAATGTTTTTGCTGGTGAAAAATTAAATGGCAAAAATCCTACTAAAGCCCCACTCATTGCAGTTACTATTACTGTGGCAATCATTGGTGAATCATTCATTAAAAATATTATCAATAACGACATACATGATATTAAAGATATTCCTGATGATAATCCATCTAAACCATCTATTAAATTTATTGCATTTGTAACACCAACAATCCATACAATTGTAACAATCATTGAAAATGCGTCATTTAAACCAACTCTGTATAAAAACGGTATATCCAAATGTTCTATTCTTACGCCAAATGAAACTACTACTAGTGCCGCAATAACTTGTCCTAAAAGTTGTTGCCACCAGCTTAAAGTTTTTGTGTCATCTAAAACTCCCGTAATTGAAATAACTAGTATTCCTATAAGTAATCCTAAAAGTTTTTTTCCATATTCTTGTTCTGCAAATAAGTCTATACTACCTTCTATGCTCATTATTATTAATAAATATGTCATAGATACTAAAAAACCTATTATTACTGCTGGACCACCAAATTTTGGCATTTTTTTAGTATGCATTCTTCTTTTGTCTTTTGGAACATCTACTGCTCCAATTTTTTCAGCTATTTTTATAGTATATGGCGTTGCCATAAATGATACTATAAATGCTAATAAAAACGCTATTGCTATATTTCCCCACATTTGAACTCGGCCTCCATTATTTCATATTCTCTTTTTCTATTTCACCTATTATATCAATTCTTTCTTGATGTCTTCCGCCTTCAAATTCTGTTGCTATCCACATTCTTACTATTCTTATAGCCATACTTGTTTCTATATAGTCTGCTCCTATTGCTAATATGTTTGAATCATTATGCATTCTTGAAAATTTTGCTTCTTCTTCATCATTACATTTAGCACATCTTATTCCTTTAAATTTATTGGCTACTATACTCATACCAATTCCAGATCTACATATTAAAATTCCTTTGTCACATTCTTTGTTTTGAATTTCAAGTGCTACTGATTTTGCTATTTCTGGATAATCTATACTTTCTTCATTAAATGTTCCACAGTCTATATATTCTATTTCTTTTTCTTCTAAATATCTCTTTATTTCTTCTTTTAATTTATATCCCCCATGGTCACTTCCAATTGCTATCATGTTATCACTTACCTTTCTCCTTCTATTGCAGACTTTATCTGTCCTTATTAATATAACACATTATATTCTCAAGTGCAATAATTTTCAGTTATTTTCAACATTTATCGTTACTGAATAATGTTTTTGACAAAATTTTCAAAAGAAATCCATGAAATATAAGCTTTTCATGGATTTCTTTGTATTAATTTTAAGAAAGCAGTAACCATTTATCTATTTCATACTATGTAAAAAAAAAACAAGCCCTAAAAGACCTGTTTTTCCACTTATATCTCAATATCATTTATTACCTCTATTAATCTACTTGATAGATTATATGTAAAATTCAACATATAAAAATACTTTTTCATTATAGCTTCATCTAAAGCTCCATTTTTAAAGTCAGATATATCAACACTTAAACTTCCAGAATGAAATCTTATATATAATTCTTTATTATTTATATATATATCAAATTTCATTTTTGTTTTATTTTCAAATTCAACTAATTCCTCCATTACATCTGATGTCAATATTTGCATGGTTATTATCTGATTTGAAGATTTTACATCAAAATATTTTTCAAATTCACTTGAATCCATATTTACCTTATTTTTTTCAAAAATCATTTTTCCATCTTGCATTATTTTTAATTCACTATTTATTGATTTTCCCATATCTATTTTTGCAAACAATCCTCTAAACTTTATCTCTGTATTTTGACTTAATTCCTGATTTCCATACTGATACTTATAATCAAAGTTATTCATATTATTCATCTTATATTGTTCATCTATTTCCTTTGTTAGCACTTCTGCCACTTGTATACCATATTTATTATTTATTAATGCTTCAAAATAATCATTTGATTCATAAATATCATATCTTTCATAATTAGCCTCTTTATATATATATTCTGGCATTGGTTTATTAGGAAAATATTCTAATTCATCATAAAAATTATTCATAATCTTTTTTAATACTTTATCTTTATACTCATTAGTAAAGTTCATTTGTTTTTTTGATAGTTTTGTTATTGTAAATACTACCAAACATACAAGCACATTCATAAACAGTTGCAAAAATATTGCATATGCTATAAAAAATTTTGAACTATCTATTTTCTTTAAAAACAATATCATAATTAAATCCATTATCAATAATACTATTATTGTTGTTCTTTTGACTTTTTTATTTTGATTTTTCGCTTCTCTCCATACATTATTTAGCTCATTATTATTTTTTAATTCATTATAAGTTTCATCAAAGTTTTTCATATTATCTATTCCTCAAATTTTATTTTAATATTTTCTTTTTTATATTCTTCAATTTCAAATAGTTGTGCTGGTTTAAATCCAAACATCTTTGCTATTATATTAGAAGGTACTAGCTCTATTTTATTATTATAGTTTGTAACATCTGCATTATATATTCTTCTAGCAGCTTGTAATTGACTTTCTATTTTTGTTAAATTCTTTTGTAAATTCAAGTATTGTTCACTTGCTTTTAATTCTGGATAATTTTCTGCTACTGCAATTAATTGATTCATTTTATTATTCAAATTCTCTGCACTTTTTATATCTTTTGATTGATTCATATAACTAGTTCTTAAATCTGCTATTTCTGTAATTATGCTTTGCTCGTGTTTTGAATATCCTTTTACACATTCTACCAAATTTGGTATTAAATCAAACCTTTGATTTAAATATACATCTATTCCTGATTTTGATTGTTTTACTGCATTTCTTTTTTTTACTAAATTATTATACATTTGTAATACAATAATAAGCAAAATTGCTATTACAATTAATATTACCATAATTTTCCCTCCTATAAATTTTCTATTGTTACTTTATTTATAAAGCCATATTCATCATAATCAAATGATACTTCATAATCATTAAGTTGTTCAAAATTTGTTTTCATATTTTTTATTTCTTCTACATCTTGTGTTTCTGTTTCATTATATTTTACTGTAATTTTTCTGTCTTTTGTTTTATTACTTGTAATTACGCTATCTAGACATTCTTTTACAAACATTCCTTTTTCAGTTCCACTGAAACTCTCAAATCTGAAATTAAACATTGATACATCTTCTTTGCTTATATTTTCTTCACTTTTTTGAGATTTTTCTATTTTTACTTTGTTTATATATCCTTGTTCATCATATTCAAATGATACTTCATACTCTTGTGAATCATCTATATATCCTTTTATACTTTCTATTTCGTTTGCTTCTTGTGTTTCTATTTCATTATATTTTACTGTTATTTTTTTTGATTGGTCATTATTATTATTTATTATATTATCTAAGCACTTATCTACTATTGGTCCAATTTGTGTTCCTCCCCACATTTGTATATTTTCATTAAAATCGGTTGCACTTAATTCTCCAGAATCTTGTTCTACTTTATCCATTGTTTTGTCAAAAGTATTTAATACTCTATCTACTATATTTTGTTGTTTATCTGTTGCATTGTCTATTCCTTTTGATACTTTATTAAATATTGGTAATGCTATTGCAAGCTTTCCTACTATTAATATAACAACTATTACTAATATTCCTATTATTATCATTTTCATGTTTTTTTCTCTTTTGTTGTCTTCTTCACTTTTTATTGGTTGGTCTTCTATTCTTACTGTTTGACTTGTTGTATCTGTTGTTTCATTTATTAATTCATCTACACTAATGTTAAACATTTTACTTATTTCTACTAATTTGTCCATTTCTGGTGTTGTTTGCCCTAACTCCCATTTTGATATTGTTTGCCTTGTAACATTTAATTTGTTACCAAGTTCTTCTTGTGATAATCCTTGTTTTTTTCTTAATTCAATTAATTTTTCATTAAATTTCATTTTTTTCTCTCCTTCTACTTTTTTATTGCTTTTGTGCAATTCATTAATTTTATTTTACTAAATTTGTTTTTATTTTTCAAGCAATTTTAATTGGAATTTTGTCACCTAAATTTAACATTTGTGATTTTGGGTTACAATATAATGTTTTTTATGTTTTTTTCATTTTAGCACTTGTCAAACCACAACTTGTATGATATAATGATACATGTTATAAATTATTTTTACTAAGAGGAGGTGCTCAAACATGCCAAATATAAAATCAGCAAAAAAGAGAGTTAAAATTATTGAAAAGAAAACATTAAGAAATAATATGATAAAAACTGGATATAAATCAGCTGTTAAAAAATTTGAAGAAGCTATTGTAGCTGGAAAAATTGAAGAAGCTAAAGTTTTATTTTCAGAAGCTACAAAAAAAATTGACCAAGCTTGCACAAAAGGTGTAATCGTAAAAAATACAGCTTCTAGAAAAAAATCTAGTTTATCAAAAAAATTAAATGCAGCTATTGCATAAAAAGTGGATTGTTACCACTTTTTTTTATACAAAAAAACTATTAATTAAAAAATTAATAGATTTTTTGTTATCTTTATTGTTGATATTGTTTTAGATTAATTCCATATGTTTTATAAACCCAATCATAATAATTCCATGTTTCCAATGTATCTGGTTTTCCATAATCAACCCCATAAGTTTCAACTGTCACTTTAGAAATTATTACATCATTAACTGGTGTACTTTTCTCTTTTGATTCACTATCTGATGAAGAATCACTACTTGAACTACTTGATGATTCTGTTTCTTTTACTTCTACTTTTTCAATATTATGAACTATATCCATACCTTCAATTACTTTTCCAAATGGTGCATAATATCCATCTAAAGAAGAATTATCTGCTGTCATTATAAAAAATTGTGAGCCAGCTGAATTATAGCTCTCTGTTGTTAATGATTGTGAATATTGTTGAGTGTAATCTGCTCTTGCCATTGAAATTACACCTTCTTTGTGTTTTAATGTGTTCTTATTATATCCATTTGATAAAAATTCTCCTTTAATACAATAATCTCTATCTTCACTTTCACTTACATCCATTCCTAAATTGCTTAATTTTGGAGCTCCAGTTCCATCTCCATTTGAATCTCCACCTTGTATCATAAATCCTTCTATTATTCTATGAAATTTAAGACCATCATAAAATCCATTTTGTGCTAGTGCTATAAAGTTTGATACTGTTTGTGGTGCCATTTCTGGATATAATTCAAGTTTTATTGTTCCAAAATCTTGAACTTCCATTGTTACTATTGGATTTTTAACTTCCATTGTAGCTTTTTTATAATAGCCATAAGATACTCCTCCTATTAATGCTACAATTAAAATTAATGCTATCACTGTTATTATATTTGAAGCTTTTTTCATTTTAAAATTCATTCCTTTCCTAAATTAATATATTGTCAAATGCAAATTGTTCTTGCATTTTCTTTAATGTTTGCTTTATTGTTTTTGCTCTTACTTCTCCAATTCCGTCTACATTGTCTAAATCGTTTATCTCTGCAACCAAAATATGTTGAAAAGATTTGAATGCTTTTACTAAATTTTCTACTATTGAGCTTGGCATTCTTGGCACTTTACTTAATATCCTATATCCTTTTGGATACAC
>CAKPKI010000068.1 GCA_934167135.1 uncultured Clostridia bacterium | reverse complement strand
GCTCATGAAGATGCAGAAACACTTTCATATGATGAATTAGAATCTAAAATACATGCAACAGGGTCAATGAATTATGCAATAGAAGGAATTACAAAATATTTATTAGAACAAGGAGAAGGACTTACTCTTAATGAAACAGAACAGTACAACAAGGCGGTTTTTGAGGGACCAGAAGATGCCGATATTTTTAGAGCTGTAGGAGATAAAATTGGAAAAGTAGGAGACACAAATAAATTAGTTCTTTCTACATTATCTGACATTCATGATAAGTGGGTTAAAGATAATGAAAAAAAATTTACTGATGTAAATAGAAATAAACAATACCAACATATGCCAATTGAATTGATTGGTTGGGAAGAAGCAACAATAGATTTGCTATTTTTAAAACCTATATTAGAGGCTTCTGGAATTGAAATTGACGAAAAAGTTCTAGAAAATACATATGAAGAATCAGTTATGCAATTTTTAAATGAAAAAGGAATTTCTAGTACAGCTGATTTACAATCTTTAATGCAACAAGGAGCAGATTTTTATCCAGCATTAGAAGGACAGAAAACTATTGAAGAACTCTTAGCAGAATCACAATATGTAAATAATGTAATAACACCTCAAATAGAAAATAAAGGGATAGGAAACATAGAACAATTTATTTCAGAACACAAAAAAACACTAACACCATTAGATATAGAAAATGCAACACAAGCAGTGTCAATAACAGGTATTAATACACAAACACAAGTAATAAAAGATGAATTTGCAAAAGAGCAACAATTAACTACAGAAGAAAACGAAATAGAACAATAAGGAGGATTTATAAATGAAACAATCTACGATGGAAGCATATGCTGAAGTAGATTTCATTCTTGGATTGATGGACACCAAATATATTATAGAAATACCAAAGCAATTAAGAGAAATGTTCAAAAGAAAAAAATCAAGTAATTATACTAAAACAATTGTGACTAATAAACCTTTGGAAGAGCAGAATTTAAATCCAGAAACACTAGAAATACTTGCATTATTAAATTATAATTATTGGTGTAAAGATGAAATTAAGAAAAAAGAATTATTAGATTTATATTGTAAAAATGATTTAAAAAAAGAGCAAGAATTAAGAGAAAAATACAATCCTGATAATTTATTTAAGAGTAAAAATAAAATTGAAGAAAAACCTAGAGAAACTTCAATGATAGTTGTGGAGAAAAAAGGAATTTTAAATAAAATTATAAAATTTATTAGAAAAATATTGAACAGATAAAAATTTTTTCAATAAAAATAATATTGTTTTCAATATAAGAATGTGGTATACTAATTAGCGTAAAATAATTATAAAATCTGTCAAAAAAATTAAGTTTTGATAGAAAAGAGGAACAAAAATGAAAAATATAGTAATAGGAATAGAAGGTACAGTTGGAGCTGGAAAAACATCAATATGTAGAGAATTATTAAAAGATATAGATAATTCTATAATATTGCATGGAGGAGAAATATATAGAGCAATAGTATATGGTATGTTACAAACAAAAATTGAAGATACAGAAAATATAGAAGCATTTAGCATTATGAAAAAACTAGGAATAGAAATAAAATTGGAAAACAAAGAAACAGTAATATATATGAACGGAAAAAAGATAGATGAAAAAGAGTTACAATCAAAAAAATCATCTATAGAGGTTTCAAAGGTTAGTAACAAAGCTGATAATACAAAATTATATCAATTTGGAAAAGAATTAATAGACAAATATAGAAACAAATATAATGTAATATTATCTTCAAGAGATATAGTAAAAATGTATCCTGATGTTACATATCACTTTTTTATTGATGCTTCAATAGAAGAAAGAACAAATAGAAAATATATACAATATAATAAAGAAATACCAAAAGAACAAATAAAAGAAATGATACAAATTAGAGATGAACTTCAAGAAAAATCAGGATATTATAAGATATATCCACAAACCCAAATTATAGATGTAACAAATTGTGCAAGTGCAAAAGAAGCTGAAAAATTGGTATTAAAAAACATAAAGGAGGAAATGGCAAGTGAAATTCAATAATGAAAGACTAGAAAAATTTGAAGAAGACTTAAAAAATAAAAAAGTAGCAGTAATTGGACTTGGAGTTAGTAATGTACCACTAATAGAATATTTGCATAATAAACAAGCTGATGTATCAGTATTTGATGATAGAGAACAAGAAAAAATAAGTGATGAAATAATTTTAAAGATAAAAGAATATGGATTCAAATATTACTTAGGAAAAGATAATTTAAAATGTTTAAATGGGTTTGATTTAATATTTAGGTCACCAAGTTGTTTACCTACAAAACCAGAACTAGTTTTAGAAGCAAATAGAGGAGCAATAGTTACAACCGAAATTGAACAATTAATGGAATTGGCACCTTGTAAAATTATAGGAATTACAGGAAGTGATGGAAAAACAACAACGACAACATTAACTGCGGAAGTATTAAAAGAAGCAGGATATACGGTTCATATAGGTGGGAATATAGGAATACCATTATTTACAAAATTAAAAGAAATAAGACCAAATGACATAATTGTATTAGAATTAAGCAGTTTTCAATTAATGAACATGAGAATTAGCCCTGATATTTCTGCAATAACAAATATTACACCAAATCATTTAAATATACATAAAAACTATAAGGAATATATTAATGCAAAGAAAAACATATTCAAATATCAAGATGAAAATGGAATATTAGTTTTAAATGCAGATAATGAAATTACAAATGATTGTAAAGATGAGGCAAATGGAAAAGTAATAATGTTCAGTAGCAAACAAAAACTTGAAAATGGTTTTATTGTTGACGAAGATGGAATAATTAAAGAATGTAATGAAGGAATAAGAAGACATATTCTAGATACTAGAGAATTGAAAATAAAGGGAATACACAATTTTCAAAATGTATGTACAGTATTAGCTTTAACTAAAAACTTTGTTGATACAGATGAAGCAAGTGAAACTATAAAAAAATTTACAGGAGTTCATCACAGACAAGAATTTGTGCGTAAAGTTAATGGGGTTGAATGGTATAATGATTCTGCAAGCACAAGCCCAACTAGAGGAATCTCAGCATTAAATGCTTTTAAAGATAGAGAAATTGTATTAATTGCTGGTGGAGCTGATAAAAATTTAGACTATACACCAATAGGAAAGCCAATAGTAGATAATGTAAAATGCCTAATTTTAATTGGTCAAACTGCAAATAAAATTTATGAAGCGGTAATGTGTGAATTAGAAAGACAAAATAAGCAGTTAGATATACATATGTGTGAAACATTTGAACAAAGTATGCAACTAGCTAAAAGAGTTGCCAAACCGGGTCAAATTGTTTTATTTTCGCCAGCTAGCACAAGTTTTGATATGTTTAAAGATATGTATGATAGAGGAAATCAATTTAAAGAGATTGTTATGAAATTTTAACAATAAATAAATATTAGACATATAATGTATTATGAATTTTAAAGAAAGGAATGGAATTTAGAATGAATGATTCATTATATGAAGACTATATGAGAAGTGTACTAGGATATCAACCAATGAATAATTATCAAGATACATATAACTATAATAGTTATGATAATTATTCAAATTATGATGTAGTACCAACAATGGCTCCTATGCAAACACAAGGAATGCAGATGATGAATATGCAATCTATGTCTGCAAGACCGATGACAGCAATGAATAATATACAAATTCAAGAGTTAGAAAAATGTTATCCAGAGATATACCAGAAGGTAGATTTCAAAGTAGACAGTATGTGTGACGAAATAATTTGGAATTTATTTTTAATTATTGACAAAAACAAATGTTTTTATAAAATTATAATGGAAATAAAAAATGCAATTAGATAGAAAATAAACTTTGAAAGGAGTTAATAAAAATGCTATATTTGAAAGAATTTCAATTACTTGACAATGAGGATTGGAGTGGATATCCTTTTCACATATTTTTAGAAAAGGAACTTTTTAATATAAAGTTTGATCCGATTACCATATTTTATGGAGATAATGGTTCTGGAAAATCAACATTACTTAATATTATAACTGAGACAATCAATAAAGATAAAAAAATAATAAGTAGAAAAACGCCACTAGTAAAATCTGATTATTTTGATATGTATACAAATAAATGTAAATATTATTTAGAAAATAATATTCCTTTAGGAAGTAAAATTATTTTTAGTGAAGATATATTTGAAAATATATTATCTAAAAGAATAGAAAATCAAAAGAAAAATAATCAAAGGGAAGAATTAGAAAAACAATATATACAATATAAATATAATCCTATTAACTATACATCTTTAGAAGACTTAAGTATTTCAGTTGAAACAAGAAATAAGACTCAAAGCAAATTTATAAAAAGTAGAATAACAGAGAATGTAAGAGAATTTTCTAATGGACAAACATCATTAGCATTTTTTGACAAAGAATTAAAAGAAAACAGTTTATATTTACTAGATGAACCAGAAAATAGTATGTCACCAAAATTTCAAGTTGAATTAATACAGTTGATATCAGAATTAGGTCGATTTTTTAAATGTCAATTTATAATAGCAACTCATTCTCCATTTTTGTTATCTATACCAAATGCTAAAATCTATGATTTAGATTCAATTCCTGTCAGAACAAAAAAATGGTATGAATTAGAAAACATGAAAATATATTATAATTTTTTTAAAGAAAATAGAAATAAGTTTGAAAGCTAATTATATAAAAAAATCCCTATGATTATGCTCATAGGGATAGAGATGGAGAAATATGTGTTGTTCCGATACCGTAGTACCCCAGAAGCCTAAACAACCTCCAGCAAAACCAGCTATTTCTCACCGTACTTCAGTCGCCTTTGTACCATCTCTGAGAAGATGAAGAAGTGTGTGTTGTTCCGATACCGTAGTATCCCAGAAGCCTAAAAAACAACCTCCAGAAATTCTGGCCACTTCTTCTCGCATTTCGGTTACCCTCGTACCATCTTCTCTAGTCAAATCGACTATCATTATATATGATAACATAAATTGTCATATTTGTCAATGATTATCAGTAGTGACGAATAAAAATTTTTTTCTTAGAAAATTAAGTTTTTTAAAGTTTATTTTTTAGGTATTCTTCGCAATGCAGTATTATCAATGCTTTCAAAACTGTATGTTTTTATAAAAAAGAAAGACAAAAAACATAAAAAAACAAAAGTTTTGTTAATATATTAACAAAACTTGACAAAGTATAAATGGTGTTGTATACTATATTTATAATAAAAAAGAAAGGAATGAGAGAAAATGGTAAATAGAGACATATATATGAACAAATTATTAGCATATAAAGATACTGAATTTATAAAAGTTATAACAGGAATTAGAAGATGTGGAAAATCTAGTTTATTAAAACTTTTTATGGAAAAAATATTAGAAGAAGATAAAAATGCCAATGTAATATATATGAATTTTGAATCTTTTGAATATGATGACATTGTTAACTATAAAGATATGTATAATAAAATAAGCAAAAGAATCATAAGAACAAAGACAAATTATATATTGCTAGATGAAGTTCAAAGAATTGAAGAATGGGAAAAAGCCGTAAACGCTATGATAGTAGATTTTAAGAGTGATATTTATATAACAGGTTCAAATGCATATTTGTTATCATCAGAGTTGTCAACATATTTATCAGGAAGATATGTTGAAATAAAAGTATTACCATTATCTTTCAAGGAATATTTAGATTTTACAGTATTAGAAGATAAAAAAACATTAGAAGATAAATTCATTGAATATATAAAATTCGGTGGTATGCCAGGAATTATAACTATAAAAAATGAAGAAAACCTATATGAGGACGCAATAAAAGGTATATATAATACAGTATTTATGAAGGATGTAGTAGAAAGAAATAAGCTATTAGATGCGATATTACTTGAAAAAATTTTGAGATTTTTAATGAGTAATATTGGAAGTTTAATTTCTTCAAAGAAAATTGCCGATTTTTTGACAAGCCAAGGCACAAAAATAACACATAATACAGTCCTAAATTATTTGCAAATGTTAGAAAATGCATATATCATATATAAAGTTCCAAGATATGATATTAAAGGAAAAGAAATATTAAAAACATTAGAAAAATATTATATTGTGGATACTGGAATAAGAAATGTTACATTAGGATTTAGAGATTCAGATTTTGGACATATTATAGAAAACGTAGTTTATTTTGAATTAATAAGACGAGGATACGATGTTACTGTTGGAAAAAATAATTCTTTAGAAGTTGATTTTATAGCAACAAATCCAAATGATAAAAAATATTATCAAGTGACATATACAATGTTAGATGACAATGTGAAAAAACGCGAACTTGGAGTACTAAAAAATATAAAAGATAATTATGAAAAAACAGTTATAACAATGGACAGATTATATAATAATACATCAGAAGAAGGAATTAAGATTAAATATCTAATCGATTTTTTATTAGAATAGGAAGTGAATTAGATGAAGAAAATGAAAACACTTTTTAAAAGACAATTTGAAAACCATAAAATAGCAAAATGTTTAAATGAAGTAGAACCAGACTGCAAATGGGTATTAAATGGAGATGGCTGGGCAACAGAGAAAATAGATGGCACATGTTGTTTGATAAAAGATGGAAAAATATATAGGAGATATGATTACAAAAAAGGTAGAAAATTACCTAAAGGAGCAATTCCTTGCCAAGAAAAAGCTGATTCAATAACGGGACATTTTCCACATTGGATATTATGCGTACCAGATGATTTGAATAGTAAATATCAATTGGAAGCATTTAAGAGACAAAAAAATGAAAATTTAGAAGATGGAACATATGAATTAATAGGAAAGCATTTTAATGGAAATCCATATAATTTAGATGAAGATATTTTAGAAAAACATGGAAAGAGGATATTAGACAATGTGCCAAGAGATTATGATGGAATAAAAGAGTACCTTAAAAATCATTATATAGAAGGAATAGTTTTTTATAGAGAAAATGGAGAAATGTGTAAAATAAAAAGAAGTGATTTTGGTTTTGAATGGAACCAACATTCTACTTCTGCATCAACCAGATAGTATATCCAATGGTACAAAAAGCTTGTGCAGAAAACAGAGGAGAAATTACAAGTGAATTAGTAGACAGATTAACTAATGAAATATATTCAGCATTAGAAGACAGTGAGCTAGTTCAAAATAGAGGAGATGTAGAAAATTCAAAAGGAGAATCTAAAGTCAAAACAACATCTGGAAAAGTAGAAAAAACAAAAGAAGAGAGATATTGCAAGGATTGTGATAATAGACAAAGAAATACAGGATTAAATGATATAATTCGTATTCTATTGTTAAGAGAATTAATAGGAAGACCTGGTTTTCCAGGATTTAGACCACCAAGGCCACCACCACCTCCTCCACCAAGACCACCTCGTCCACCTATGAGACCTCCTATGGGACCAGGGCCAGGAAGACCAAGAGGTGGAGAAAGGGATATATATGAGTCTTCTAAATATTTTTCATCATTAGACGATGGAGAATTAGCATATTAGAACAAAATTATATAAAAAAGTTGTCAATAAGATTGATCCTTTTTGACAACTTAATTTTTTTTATTCCCATTCAATTGTTGCTGGTGGTTTAGAAGTTATATCATAAACTACACGGTTAACATGCTTAACTTCATTAACAATTCTACTAGAAACTTTTTCTAGAACTTCATAAGGAATTTTACTCCAAATACCAGTCATAAAGTCAGTTGTTTCAACTGCTCTTAATGCAACAGCATAGTCATAAGTTCTTTCATCACCCATAACACCTACAGATTTTAAATTAGTAAGGACTGCAAAATATTGATTTATATTTTTGTGTAAGCCAGAATTAGCAATTTCTTCTCTAAAAATAGCATCTGCATCTTTTAAAATTGAAAGTTTATCATCAGTGATATCTCCAATAATTCTAATTGCTAAGCCTGGACCAGGGAATGGTTGTCTATAAACTAAATTCTCTGGAATACCAAGTTCTAAGCCAGTTTTACGAACCTCATCTTTAAATAAATTTCTTAAAGGCTCAACAATTTCTTTGAAATCAACATAGTCTGGAAGTCCACCCACATTATGATGGCTCTTAATTACAGCACTTTTTCCGAGTCCACTTTCTATGACATCTGGATAGATAGTTCCTTGAACTAAGAAATCTACAGTTCCGATTTTTTTTGCTTCTGCTTCAAAAACTCTAATAAATTCTTCACCAATAATTTTTCTTTTTTGTTCAGGGTCAGTAACGCCAGCAAGTTTGTTTAAAAATCTGTCTTTGGCATCAACTCTGATGAAATTTAAATCATAATTTTCTGTAAAGATTTTTTCTACTTCATCACCTTCATTTTTTCTAAGTAAACCATGGTCAACAAATATACATGTTAAATTTTTTCCAATTGCTTTACTTAGAAGTACAGCTGCTACAGACGAATCAACACCACCTGATAGAGCACATAAAGCTTTTTTATCTCCAATTTTTTCTTTTAAAGATTTTAGAGAATCTTCTACAAATGATGACATAACCCAATCTCCTGAACAGTGGCAAACATTATATAAAAAGTTTTTGATAACTTGTGTTCCATTTATTGAATTATTTACTTCTGGATGGAATTGAATTCCATATAAATTCTTTTCTTGATTTTCCATTGCTGCATTTGGACAAACTGGTGTGTAACCAATTTTTTTGAAGCCTTGTGGTACTTCTTCTACATAATCAGTGTGACTCATTAAGAATACATTTGTGTTTTCAAATCCTTGAAATAGAGGAGAGGAATTATCTATATTTACATCTGTTTCTCCATATTCTCTTGTTGTTGCAGATGTGACTTTTCCACCAAGTGTGTGTGCCATTAGTTGCATTCCATAACAAATTCCAAGTACTGGAATACCTAATTCAAAAATTCCGTCAGCACATTTGGGAGAATTTTCGCCATATACACTTGCAGGTCCTCCTGTGAATATTATTCCTTTTGGATTTTTTTCTTTTATTTTTTCTATTGAAATATTAAATGGTACAACTTCTGAGTATACATTACATTCTCTTACTCTACGAGCAATTAGTTGATTGTATTGTCCTCCAAAGTCTAAGATTAAAATTAATTCTTTTGATTCCATAAAATCCTCCTTAAAAATATTTATATAAATATTTTAACAGTTTTAAGAAAAAAAGTAAAGAGAATTATGGAAACTTATCTAGTAATAATAATGTTACTGAATAATGGTTTTAATAAAATTTTCAAAAGAAATCCTTGAAATATAAGCTTTTCATTACATTTCTCGGCTTATTACAAAATTTAAGAAATTCAAAATTTTTTTATGGGTCCTTTCCACTATCGTGAACTCTTAACATAAAACTGCATAGAATTTCTAAAATTTCTCCATGCACATTCGTCACTTCATTCAAAGCTTATATTTCAAGGATTT
>CAKPKI010000067.1 GCA_934167135.1 uncultured Clostridia bacterium | reverse complement strand
GTCATCAGTAGTGTCAACACCTTGTGTCATCTGACTTGATTCTACTGATATTTTTTTATAATAGGTTCCATCTTCATCTGTTATTATTTCTTCAGTTGTAGTGCAAATTTCACCATTTTTTTCTATCTTATATTCTAGCGGTAAATTTGTAGACATTGTAAAAGTTGGCTCATATTCTAAATCAGTTTCAGCTCTTTTACTAATATTGCCATTTGTTTCTTTCTTAAAATTAGATACAGAAAATTTATAGTCAAATGAATTATTTGATGGATAAATATCTTTTACAACTATTGTTCCAGATTTAAAATCATCTTCTAATAGCCAAAATGCAACATCTACATCTTTGTCTGATGTTGCAGTTGTTTCATATCTAGCTAATGTTCTTCTAATTAAAATTATTGCTATTATAATTACTGCTATTAATAAAAGTATTATAAGACTTTTTTTTATCTTTTTTTTATCAAACATTTTCATCACCTGTTTTCTCTTTGTATGAAACCAGTAATATAAACAAAATAACTGTTATAACAATTGGAATTATTACATGGATGTCAGTAAAAACTTTTTTCCAAATTTCAACTTCATTTATAATAAAAACAACTTTACCAATAATATTACTCTTTTGTATTGGCTCATCTTCTGTATTATTATAATCTCCTTTTGTGATTACAGTATCTCCATCTATACTTACTACTCTATGTGTGATTAGTACATTTTCTTTTTTGTATGTTATAATATCATTTTCCTTTATTTCATCACCTATTTTGATTATTACAATATCACCTGTTTCCATTGTTGGTGACATACTTCCAGTTTCTGTACTAAACACAGAGTATCCTAATATATTTATATACTCTTTTTTTTGTACATTTAATTGCAAAAATCCCCATACCGCAATGATGGCAATGACACCTAATACAAATATTATTAAATCTATTATAATCTTTTTTATAATCTTTAATATTTTATTATGTTTCATCGCCTATCACTTCTCCTGTATATTGTTTTAAATTTATTTCTATTGGTATAGATATTTTTGCATTTTCTGTTTGTCCCAATATTGAATCTGTAGCATTATTTTCCTCTACATTTACCCATTCAAAATATAATTTTACATGATTTAAATATTTGTCATTAATTTTGGCTATTGGAATTACTGCCTTATGTTGATGTTCTTCGTTTTGAGTTAATACATCTTCATTTGTTATTTTTTCTGTTGAGCCATTTTTTTGAAAATAGTTTTCAACTTTAATTAATTTCATTTTTGCTGTTGTTACATCATCAAATTTTAAATCAAGTGTATATAGAATAGATACATCTGTATTTGATGGGTCTATAGTAATTTCGAAACATGCTTGTGTACCCGGTGCTATTTTCTGGCTTTTCACATGTTCAGAATCCAAATATGTAAGATTGTCTTCTGTCATTGTAAAAGTTAAAATTTCCCCACCAGAAGATATATCTACTCCATTTACTTTTATTGCCCATACACCTAGTAAATTTGTATATTCACCTTGTATCTGGGCTTTATATAATGCATACATATTAGCTATTTGGAACAAAGATATAATTAACATTATTAATACTAAAATTGTTAACAATTTCTTCATTTATTTTTCCTCATCTGTTGATTTTACATTATTATCTGTTTTTGCTTTTTCTGTTTTCTGTACAGTTACTTTTTTGCTAGGACTAGCTTTTTGGGCTTTTTTAGTTCCTTTTTTTACAGTTTCTCCTTCAACTTCTATTGCTTCTTCATTATTCTTTCCTCCGTATTTTATTTCCATTACTAATTCAAATACTTCTTGTAAGAATAACATTAATGATACAACTACAACACAGAATAGATATCCCCATTTAGATTCTAATGCATTTAGTACATATCCCCATCCTTCGATAACAATAGTGTCACTGGCCTTTCCTATAAAATAGTCACTTGCATAACTTTCATCTTCACTTACAATATAGACAATATGTCTACCTTGTTGAGATTTTTCTACTAAAGTTCTGTCTATAACTTCGTACTCTTGACTGTTTATTACTTTATAAAGAATTATTTCATCACCAATTTGTACATTTTTGTCATTTGTACTTTTTATTAATAGTATAGAACCTCTTTTATATTTTGGGTCTAATGAATCATCTTTAACTATATAAACTGTATAGCCTCCTAATTGGCTGTTATTATAATCATTATATGATAATAACAATACTGTAACTGTAATTGCAATTATTGCATAAGCTACAAATAATATACCCCCTAGTACTTTTTTCATATTTTTCATCCTTTCTTTTGTCTAATGTTTATAATTTTTTTATTCTTCTGTTGTTTGGTCTGCTTGTACTGGTTCTAATTTTATTCTTTGAGTAGCTGTCATGTCTCCTCTATATATAACACTTATTTCACATTCTTCTCCTACATCTAAATCTGTATTTGTTCCTGTTATCATTTGTCCTATAACATTTTCATCTTCTCCAATTAAAATTGCATTAAATTGTTCATCAGTTACTTTTTTAGATGTATTATTTGTTATTCTCATTGTTATCATAGTTTGGTCATTATTTTTTAAATATTCCATGTATATTCCCTGAGCATCCATTCCACTTTCTGTTGTCGTTTCTGGTAATGAAACTATTTGTTCTGCTTGTTGTGTTTCAGTGTCATCTGCTTTTTTCTTTTTACTTTTTACAATATTAACTATAATACAAATTACTGCAATAATTGCTATAATTGCAATTATAAAAGTAATCATCATTTTCTTACCTTTTCTTACTTTTCTCATCATATTCCTCCTTTTTTCCCTACTATATTTTATATCATAACTTCTTTTAAAAGTCTATACTTTTTTTTAATAAAATTTTTTACATATTTGTTATAATAAGTAAATTGCTGTTTACTGACTGCTTACTGTAATAACAGGACTTACATTACCTGAAGGATATGTATAATTTTCAGACATATTTACCTTGTAAAATTTAACATTTTTGGTAGATTCTTTATCCATTGTAAATGTAAATCTTTTTACAAAACCATTAGAGTCAACTGCTTCACTTTCTTCTACTCTATTTATATAAGCTTCATCACTTAAATCAATCCTCACAACACTTGGATCAAATGATAAGGTTACTGGCATTCCTGAAGCTTGTGCATTAATTAGATTTAGGCTTAAATAGTTTCTGTTTGCTACATCTTCAATTATATAACTATTTACAGTAATTTGTTTAACTCTTAATGTAATTTCACATGATATTTCTTTTTTATATGGTTCTTTTGTACTTGCTTTAATTTTAACTTTAATTTTCTCATCCTTTTCAATTGAACGTTTAGGTGTAACTACAATTTTTAATCTACTAACATTATTATTCATATCTCCATTTTTGGCATATATGGTTCCTGTTGTTGATGTTGGTCCATTTGCTTCATTTATTCCGCAATGTTACTTTATCAGTATCTGGGGTTTCACAAGATACTGCATAATCTAAATCATAATTTAATCTTAATAATGTGTTAGCATAACTGTATAAATCAAAGTTTATTTCATAAGTATCAACTCCTCCCCAATTTTCATATTGGTAGGTTTGATTTTCCGTTGTAAGCAAATCACTTGTAAAATAAAATTCCTTAGATGTAAAATATGCTTCTCTTATTCCATTATATACATACCTTCCAAAAACTGAAAAAGTTATTAATATAATAATAAGAAAAAATATTACTATAAAAGTTTTTAATTTATTTATTCTTCTTTTTTTTCTATGTTTATTCATTTCAAATCCTTTCTAGGATAATAAATAACTGGTTTTAGCTTAATTCTTGAAAATGTGCACAGAAAATATAAGATATTTTCTGTGCATTTGATTTTCAATTTAAGGTATTACAATAAATGTCTTTCTTATTGTTTGAATTAGAGTATTATTATAATAAGCTTTAAATACTATTTTGTACTCTCCTGTATTGATTCCTTGTTTTATTGAATTTTCAAAATCAATAGATTCAATTAGTTCTCCATCAGTTCCTGTTTCATGTTGTTTTTTCTCCATTATCATATACTCTTTACATCCTTCTTCTGTTATTAATCCTTGTCCCTCATAATCTTCTGGAATTTTCCAATCTCCATCTAAATAGTCTTTTAAATCTACTTTTGAATAGCTTATTCCATTATAAGTTGTTGTTCCATCTTCTGATACTGTATATGTTGGATTTCTTTTATATAGTTCTACTCTTATATTAGTATCTTCTGTTGGTGAACCAACTTTTACTGTTAAGTCAAGTCCTTTTCCGCCATCCAAGTTCAAACATGTGTCTTTATTTATAATCCTACTACCATCAACTGACTCTACACCACTGATTCCTAATAGCTTATTTATAAATGTTATATAGATTTCTTGTACTTTTGTATTTTCTCCTCCATAATATGTTCCATTATCAGAAGAGAAGAAATATATTTTTGCTATATATCTTCCTGATGGTACACTGCTTTGAGACAATGATAAATTATAAGAATTGTATATATTAGATAATCCATCTGAAAGAGGAACCCTAATTACTCCATCTGCACCAGCTGTATATTCAATAGAATCTGATGTATCTGTAAGTTTTAGGTTTTGCACATCTGGAGCTTTTATTCTTTCTCCATGTTCATCTACTATTTCTATTGCTAACCCTGTCATTTTGCCATAATATTTGGTATCTTTAATTGTTAATCCTTCTGCTGTTTTTTGTTCTAATAAACTTGCATTAAATGTAAATGGAATCTCTAAATTTGAAAATACTGAGTATGAACTCTTTCCATCAGCCGTATTAATAACTTCTTGCATTATAGCATTATTATTACGTAAATTATATTTTAATGTTTTATTTCCATTTCCATATTTTTTACCACCTGATGAACTTCTTAATTCTAAGTATGTTTCTTGTGCAAGTTTATCTGTATTTATGTTAGAGTCCCTGAAATCTATAGAAACATCATATTTTTCTAATGCATATCCACTGTGATAGTATTTACTATTGTCATTTGCATAAGTTGTTGTTTTTCCTGATGTACCTCCCATCTCTATGAACTTAGATAGTTTATACAAATATCTTGTGGTTCCAGAAGAATTATCTGTTAAGTCATAATCTGTATCACTAGGAACTTGATAATAATAAACTTTATTTAAATTATCTCCTTGTCCATAATCTCTTAAAGTAACTTTTGTTCCTTTAGGTAATGGTGTTGTTGTAGACAATACTCTATAATCTCCAGAAGTGTAAACATCAGCTTGTGAATTTACATTTGTTTTGTATAATGCATAATTTATATTAACAGAACTATCTGTTGTATAATTTGATTCTGTATCAAGTGTATCTGTAAATCTTGGTATATAGTTTTTACTATCTTCTTCGTATATAGATTGAATATTAACTGCTATAACAACTTTGAATGTATTTCCTATACTTGGTTCATCACTTGATCTTGATTTTGCAGTAAATACTATATTTACAAATCCTAAATCTTTAGTTTGTGACACATTAATTGAATTAACTAATTTAAAGATTATTGTTCCAGGATTTCCTGAATTGTCCATCTTATAAATATTTGTTCCACTAAATGATCCATTTGATTCTGTATAAAGATCTGTTGTTCCTCCTTTTAGCCATCCTGATTGTGAAGTTTGCATTGTCATACCAAATGTATTATTAGCATTTTCACTGTATGTTGGTACAGTATATTTGTCTATTAGATTTATATCTGTATTTAATGCATTTGAACTTACTCTATTTAATGTTAACGATGTTCCACTATATGTTGGATTATTAACAAATCTGCTAAAGTCAAGTTTTAATTCTGCCATTGAATATGTTGAGTATGTTGAAGCTATTAATGATTCTGCATAATTTACAACATCTTCATCTATAATCCAATCATAATATGTTCCATAATCTGTAACTTCAATAACTTGTGGTGTTGCTACTCCATTGTCCCCAGCAATATTTGAATAGAATCCGTCAACTGTAGTATTATGTTTTGATTTATGTCTTCCTTCTATATATGTACCATTTGCAAACATCTTAGTTGTTGGAGTTCCAGAGTAATCTGGTGCATATATATCATATTCTTTGGCACCTGTAGTTCTGCTTGTTCTGTACATTCCAAAGAATGCCATACCATTAACATCTCCCCAGATGTCCTCATTTGCTCTGTCTTCTAAGTTACCTTCTTGTTTAGCAAAGATTAGATTTACACCTTCAAGTGAATATAATCTGTTGTCAACATTTCTTGTAACTTTTCCATCTGCAATACTTACAGTTTGTTTTGTTGTTGAACCACTTTCATTTGTTACTAAACTTTCAAATCCTCCAACCATATTAAATGCTCTTTGTGTATATAATGTTGAATTATCAATTAAAGCCAATCCATTTGTAACTCTATTTAAAGTATAACTTGCTCGTTTATAATAATTATTTGCATCTTGTGCTCCCATTAATTCTAAATATGAATTCTGTATAGAAACTTTACCTGTTCTTTGTATAGAAATCATTTTATGTGCATTTGCAGAAGTTCCCATATCTTTTATTTTAACTGTTGATTTATCTGCTCCATTTCTATCTGTTGTAGAATATGTTGAGCCTTTTCCAGCACCAAAAATGTTATTACTAAATGTTATTTGAGAGTCTGTACTTGCATCCATAGTTACATGAGTTTCTCCATAAACACTTACTGTATCGAATTTATCATTTGATGTACTTCCTGAAGCATATATATTACCTTTGATGTTTATATTTCCAGCTTCTAATGTATTATCTGTTACTGCATCTTTTCCAATATTAATATTTGTAGTTCCATAAACAGTTGAGTCTTCTGAGCCACCATTTATGTCGTTTTCAATTGTTCCTCCTGCAATATTAATTGTTGTAGAACCAGTTTGTCCAGATTTAGAAATTGCTGATTTATATCCACCACCATAAAGTTTACCTGTTATTGTTGAAGCTCCACTTATGTTTATAGTTGAATTTCTTGTTATACCTTTAGCTTTGTTTCCACCATAGATGTTATTTGCTGTTTTACCTACAATATTAACTGTAGTATTTGTGGTTTCTCCACCATCACCTGTTCCACCTTGGTTTCCACCATAGATATTAGTTACTGTAGCACCATTTTGTGTTACTTTGGCGTTTGTTACTCCTATATCATAACCTCCACCATATACATCAGTTACTGTTCCTGTATTTAATACAACATTTGTATTTGTTGTTATTCCTGAATTCTTAGAACCTCCGTGTATTTCATCAATTGTAATTCCATTTAATATTACATTAGCTGTACCAACTACTGCTGAATTACCACCACCGTAAATATTTGTAAGTTTACCAGATTTTAAGTCAATATTACTTGTGCCGACACTTCCATTAGAATTAGATCCCCCATATATATTGGTAATATTTGCATTACCTTCTAATATTATATTAGATGTTACAGTAGAACCTCCATAACCTCCACCATATATATCTGTTACTGTTCCTGTTTCTAAGTATATATTTGACATTGTAACTATTCCATCATTTTTAGAACCACCATATATTGTATTAGCAGTAATTCCTTTTAGATAAATATTAACTTCACTAGTTATTCCCGCTCCATCAGAACCACCATATATTGTTGATAATGTTGCACTCTTAACTAATTGTATTTCTACAGTACCTATTCTATCATATTTACCACTACCATATATAGTTCCATTAATTGTTGGTATTGTTGTTGCATCTTTGCTTCCTATTACTATAGTTGTATTTTCACTTGCGGTGTCTGCATTTTGTTGAGTCTGTGTTGTTAATATATTTCCACCATATATGTTTTGTACTGTTCCTCCTAAGATATTAATATTTGTTGAAGTTTGAACTTGGTTCTGGTATGCTCCACCATATATATTTCCTGTTACTTGTCCATTATTTATATTGATATTTGCATTGCCTGTTTCACCACAGTTATTTCCTCCACCATATATATCTCCTTTAATAGTTCCTACATTTAAAGTTATATTTGTATCTCCTGTTATTAATCCTGTGTTTGTATTAATTGTTGTACCATTTATAACTCCATTGCTTCCTCCATATATGTTTCCATCTACTGTTATTGAACTATTAATATTAATTGTAGTATTTCCTGTTACTTTACCTTGTGCTTCTGTTGTGGTATTTGAACCTCCAAAAATATTTCCTGTTAAATTTACACATCCAGAAAGATTTATTATTGAATTTCCTACTGATGAATCACTATCTCCATGTCCGAATATATTTCCTGTAATTTGACCACCATATAAGTTCAATATATTAACATCTGGTTGTCCTGGAATATTTTTATCTCTAGTTGTTGCCATTCTAGCACCACCATAGATATTACCTGTAATGTTTCCACCATAAACATCAATTTCTGATTTACCATCATTAAATCCGTTTATAGTTCTTAAATACATACTTGCTTCTTCTGAAGTCTTCTTAAATTTATTTTCTCCTGTAAATGTTCCACTATAAATCTTAGTAATTGCATAATATCTATTATATCCTAATGTATTATCTTGTGAACCATTGCTATTATATGGATAACATCTGTCTTCTAATTCTCCCATTGCTAAATATCCAGTGATTGTTAATTTATCATTTCTAGAAATTGCAGATTCTTTCATTGTTCCAATCATAACTTGATGTGAAACATATTTACTTTTTACAGACGGACTATTTAAGCTACTTCCTATAATAATGTTATTATATTTACCAGCTTCGACTACAACTGTGTGAATTCCAATTGTTCCTATTTTTTCTTCTGTTTGGTAATTTCCTCCAATTATAGCTCCAAATGTGTATTTTCCATCTGGTGTAGTAATTCCTCTTCCAAGTATTACATCTCCATAGTTTGTAATTAACATATTTGTATAAGTTCCTTTTGCTAGATAATCATCACCTCTACTTACTGTTGTTGAATCTGAATATAATTTTATGTTATCAAAAGTAATGTTTCCATTTATATTCATATTTGAGGATATCTTTAATTCTGCACCTTTTGTTCTATAATCAACACCAGCATATAAACTTGTTATTGTTGCATTTCCAGTTAATTTGTCTGTACTGTTCCATTCAATTTTATCCATGATAACAATTACATTATTTGATACTGTTCCATCTGTTTTTAATTTACTGTATGCAGTTTTTAAATCTTTTACTGCCGTTGTTGGTGATTTACCGTCTTTAGTATTATTTCCGTCTTTTGATACGAAGATTACAGTTGCTTCTTGCCATATAGCATTTAAATGTGTTACTGTATTTGGAATATCTTCATATAGGCTATAAATTTTAGAATCATCTGTTGAAAATCCTTCATTATTTGCCACTGCCCAACCTTTAAAGCTATATGCAGTTTGAGTTCCACCACTATATTTAAATGGTTCCGCAAATGGTGTATTTTTCCCACCATCATAGATTTCTCCTATTGAACTTGCTCTATATGTTGAAGATTCACTATTTGTTCCAGTTTCATTTACATTCA
>CAKPKI010000066.1 GCA_934167135.1 uncultured Clostridia bacterium | reverse complement strand
GAGCAAATATTGCCAAACAGAATTAAAAAAAGATTTGGTTCTAGCAAATTGGTGTGATTACAAATTTGATGGTGAAGTAAAAGGTGGAGCCAGATTAAAAATAGTGGGAGCTTCAAAACCTAAAATTCAAACATATACACCTGGCAAAGACTTAGAAATTGAAAAATTAGGAGATAATGCACAATATTTAGATATTGACCAATTCAAGGCGTTTGCTTTTGAAGTTGATGATGTAGATAGAGCACAATCTCAGGAAGGATATCTAGAGACTGAGTTTGACGAAGCGAAAACTGCTTTAGCTGAAGATGCTGATTCATATGTTGGAACAATGGCAAAAGACGCATTAGCAAGTATGACATCAAATTCAATAGATATATCAGCTGAAACATCACCTTTAACATCTATTGATACTGCAATGATAAAATTATATAAAAATAATGTTTCATCTAAAACTGAATTGGCAGCAGATTTAAACGCTGAACATCTTACACTAATAAGAAGCAAATTAGCCTCTTTGTTTACAGATAATGTTGAATATATTAAACGTGGTGCTGTAGGTAAATATAATAATTGCTATTTAAGAATGTCTAACAACTTGTATAATGATAAAACAGATGATTACGAAATGATAAGAACTAAAAAAGCTATAGCATTTGCTAATGGGGTTGAAAAAGTTGAAAAATGTAGACCATCTACAAGGTTTTCTGATGTAATCAAAGGTTTGCATGTATATGGTGCTAAATTAGTTAGACCTAAAGAATTATATGTAATTAAAGCTCATTAATCATTAAATAATTTAAAAGAGAAAGGAGTGATAAAATATGGCTGTAGTAGAAGGAAAATGCATAAAATGTAATTTTAATGAAGCAAAAGTATTGAACTTAGTTACACCATCAGCAGTAGCAGATGGTGTAAAATTTGCGGTTCCTAAAGATGCTAAATTAGAAGATATTGTTATAGTTGCACAAAATACAGGAAGTTCAGCACAAACTGTAATTGTAAAAGCTCCAACTGATGGTGGTTATGCAGCAACAGACAAGGATTTAACATTATCTATAGCAACAGGAGGAATTGCAATTGTAAGGATTGAAAGTGCAAAATATTTCAATAAAGATAATACAATAGTTGTTACCTCTAATGCAACAACTACAAAAATTGCATTAGCATATTAACAAAAAGAGGAGTTTGGTTCTCCTCTTTTATTATATCGTGATAAAAGAATGATATTGGTGCAATTCCAATAATCACGAAAGGAGAAGAAGTTATGAAAAAGTTAGATAAATTAGAAAAAGTAGTGCCAGTTCCAGATACAACATTTTATGGTGCATATTATTATGATGGAAAAGAAATAGAATTATGTGATGATATTGAAACTTTGGAAGATGATGAACAAGTAAACACATATATTAGAGTAAAAGATATTATAAAGAATGGAATATTATACAAAGAAAAAGAATTAAAAGTAAAACAAAAAGATGGAAGATATATAATCGAAAATACAAAAAAAGAATTACCTTTGGAAATTGGAACTATGCTGATATATGTAATGTATGAAGGTTTTGTACAAACAAGAAGTAGAATGCTTACAATAGATAAAGCAATAGAACGATATGAATTATTAAAAAGTCCGAAGGAGGAATATTAATGACATTAAAAGAATTTAAAGAAGCTGTATTTTCGTTTATAGAAGAACATGATTCAAGTGCAAAAGAATTAACCAAAGATGTTGATATTGCTGATAAAATAAATGCAGTTATTAATACTAAAATGCATGAGATGATGAGATATAAAAAGATAACTGCAAAAGATACGATAGAAGTTACCCAAAATCAAGAAATAGAGATGACTGATATTGATAAAAATTGTTATCAAATAAGAAAAATTGTTGGCGTAGAGTATGAACAAGAAGATAAATTTATTACCTTTAACGAGGATGGTACAGCTATTATTTATTATAATAAATATCCAAAGGCAATTACAAATGAAACTAAAGACGATACATATAAATTTGAGATAGATATTGAAGCATTGGAAATAATGAAAATTGGAGTTGCAGCTGACTTATTAAAAACTGATGTTTCAAATAAATTTGGACAAATATGGGACAATGAATATCAGAGATTATTGCAAACATTAGATTCAAGAAAATCATCTGGAACAATAACTATTGACAAGGGAGTTGATGTATAATGAGTACAACTGGAACAGGTGAGTCTGCTGGAGGGCTTTTGCTTAGAAATTATAATAGCTTTAGAGGAGTGGATTATACCAACTATGAGGTTAGCTTATACCGTTCTCCAGATTCTAAAAATATGTGGAAAAATTATAAATCGCTTGGAAAAGGAATTGAAACAAGACCAGATATAGAAGTTTTTTTGAAATTGAAAAATACTATATATGGTCTGTTTTTTTATACAATTAGTCAAATTGAACATATGATAATTCATTGTGGAGTATCTCTTTATGATTATAATATGAATACTAAAGAAATGAAAACTCTTAAAGAATCTGGAATGAATCCTAGAAGAAGTCAAAGTTTTATATACCAAAATTTATTTTATATAAAAGATGGATTAAATTATTTGGTATATGATGGCAATAATATTTCAGAAGTTGAAGGATATATACCAATAACAAGTATTTCAAGAAAGCCTACTGGAGGAGGCACTATATATGATGGTGTAAATATGCTTAGTAAATATCGAAAGAACGGCTTTTGTTCAGATGGAAAAAGTATGCTATATGATTGTGATGTAGAAATGTTTACGAGCTCAACTGTTAGAGTTTGGATTAATGACCAAGAAGTTACTGATGGTTTTACTGTAAATGCTGGTGCAGGTACAGTTACTTTTGAAAAAGCTCCAGAAAAACCTTTAACTGATGGACAAGATAATGTAATAATTCAATTTGAAAAAGAAGTAACTGGTTATAGAGAAAGAATTAATAAATGTACTTTATTAGCAATTTTTGATGATAGAGTATTTTTTAGTGGAAATCAAGATTATCCCAATGTTTTATGGCATTGCAGTTTAAATGACCCAACTTATGTAGTTGATACTGACTATTATAATGAGGGCTTAGATTTAAGTCCTGTAAAAGCATTAGTACCAGGAAATAATGCTTTATGGGTATTTAAAGAACCAAGTCAAGCTAATACAACGGTGTTTTATCATACACCTTCACCAACACATTTAAATGATGTTTTGGTTAATGTATATCCATGTCAACATTCAAGTATTACAACAGGTTGCGTTGCAACAGGAATAAATTTTAACGATGATATTGTGTTTTTTTCTGATAGAGGAATGGAAGGGATAACTGGAGATGTAACAACAGAACAAGTGATTGCACATAGAAGTACCCTAGTTGATTCTAAAATGACAACAGAAAATAATTACAAAAATATGATATTACAAGAATGGGAAGGATACTTGCTTGTAATTATTGATAATAAAATTTATTTGGCAGATAGTAGATGTTTATATACAAATCAAAATCACAACGAATATGAGTGGTTTTATTGGGAATTAAGCAAGAGGATACAATCAGCAACAGTTAAAAATAATATTTTATATTTATGTAGTGTATCTGAGAATGATGAATCTGCTATATATACATTAACAAATGAAAATGCAAAAATAAATTCGTACTGGACAACTTGTTTAGATGGTTGTGGATATCCACAAATGCAGAAAACAACAAATAAAAGAGGCTGTGTAATAGACATGACTGGAGAAAAAATTAAGTTAGAAGTTAAAACTGACAAAGAAGAATTTGAAGAAATAGATACATTTGTAAATACAAAAGATTATATAGTTCCTAGAATTAAAAAGAAAAAATGGAAAGATATACAATTGAGAGTATCATCAGATGTTCCATTTGGATTGGAAAGAATTTATTTAGAGTGTTACATAGGAAGTTATATTAAAAGATAGGAGGAATTATGGCTGGATATATAAAAAACGATAGTGGCGGATATTCAATTAATTATGATGACCAGAGATTTAAAGATGTTCAAAATGAAAAGACACAACAAGAAGCTAGTATAAAAAGTAATTATGACAATATTATAAGTAATTCTGATAAATATTATCAAGATCAAATAAATGCTACTAAGGATTATGAAAAGAAACAAAGTGAATTACAACAAGCTCAAACAGATTTTACAATAGAGCAAATAAACCAACAAAAAGAACAGACACAAAAAGACTATACTAGAGAACAACAAGCTTCTTATGTTGATTATATGAAACAAACAAAATCTAATGCACAAAATATGGCGAATAGTGGTCTAAGTAATACTGGTTATAGCGAAAGCTCAATAGTTAGTATGTATAATCAATATCAAAGTAGAGTTGGGACTGCAAGGGAGAGTTTAAATCAATCTATATTAAACTATAATAATTCTATTCAACAAGCAACATTAGCGAATAATGAGAAACTTGCTGAAATTGCTTATAATGCATTACAAACACAAAACCAATTGAACCAACAAGCATTTGAATATAAAAATAATGTTATATTAGAAAGAGAAAAAGCACTACAAGAAGTTAATAATATATATTATCAAAGATACTTAGATGTAGTTAATGAAATAAACAGTGAAATAGAATTACAAATGGAAATAGATAGAATAACTAGAGAGTATGAACAAACAATGGCAGAATTAAGATTAAGACAACAGGAAAATAATATTAAAATTAAACAATTACAACAACAGCAAAGTCAAATGCAAATTGAAAGACAACAATGGGAAAGAGAAATGGCTTTAAAAGAGAAACAAGCTTATGCAGATATAGCATATACAAAAGCTAAAGCAAGCGAATATAGTAACCCATACAATAACTCTTCTAAATCAAATTCTTCTTATGATAAATTGTATAAAAATATATCTTCTGTTAATTTAAATAATGCTGTAAATAGAAGAACTATGCAAAATTTAGTTTATGGTGAAGTAAAGAATGGACATATTTCGGAAAAAGAAGCGGAGAATTTATTTAATCAATTTGGTTTATAAAAAGGAGGGTTATTATGTCTTGGGCTGATTTTAAAAAGAAAAAAGAAAGTGAATCCATTAGTTCCTGGCAAAAGTTCAAAGAAGAAAAAGAAAATAAAGATAAACAATCGAGTTATAAAAATTCTGAAAATAGAAAAGAAAATGAAAAAACTATTTTAGATGATATAGGTTATACAGCTAAATCTTTTGGAGCAGGTATATTAGGAGGATTAACAGGTTTAGTAAAGGCTGGAACAACTGAAATACAAAATCAACTTCAAAAAGGTGCTGAAGATAAAAAGAGCGTAACTGATAATATAAAAGATATAATAGGAGCTACACAAAAAATAACTAACCCTCTGAGCACTCTTCCTAATACAGCTATAGATAGTTTTAAAAATGGCATAATAACATTTACAGATAAAGATAGTACTCCTATTGAAAAAGTTGTAAATCATTTAAACAACAGTGTTACATCAGCTTTAGATGCCGCGATTCCTTTCAAAAGTACAATTAATGAAACAATTCAAATGATAGGCAGTTTAAATCCTGATGCTAAAGACAAAATAAAAAACATAGATGAAAAACTATCTATACCATATAATAATTTACAAAAATCACTTGCGGAAGAATCTCAACAATATAATTCTGTTACACAAATGGCTGGAAATGTTGCTAATGTAGTTGGAAATATGGTTCCATCAATTGCAGCAACAGCGATTACAAAAAATCCTAATATAGGGCTTGCTACAATGGGAATCAGTGCAAAAGGTCAGTCAACTCAAGAAGCACTTGATAAAGGTGTTGAACTAGACAAGGCTATAAAAATTGGTAATACCAAAGGTATGATAGAAATTGGGACAGAAATGCTTTCTGGAGGCGTAAATATATTCGGTAAAGGAGCATTAGACGATATTGTTGAAAAAGGACTAATAAGTAAAGTAAAGAATAAAGTTGGAAAAGTTATAGCCAAAGAAGGCTACGATTTTGCTGGTGAAGTCGGTGAAGAAGTAATATCTGATGTATTAGGAACTTTAATAGATAAAGGAACTGTTGATTCTAATGCAAAATATACCATTTCTGATTTTGGAGATACAGCTACAACAACAATTTTAAGTACGGCAGTACTAAAGGCTATAGGTATACCTTTAACCAAATTAAGTAATCAAAATGTAAAAACTGAGAATGAACAGAAGGTATATGATAGTGAATTAAAAACAAGGATTAGTGAAAAAACTAAACAGAACACAATAGAAAATACATATAATAAACAACTTAATATAAAAAAGGATTTAGGTATAGAAATAACCGATAATGTAAAGAAAGAAACTATGAAAAAAGTTAAAAATGCTTATACAAATGGAACATTAAAATTAAATGAGCTTAGCAAACAAGAAAAAAATGAAATAAAAAAACAGCTGGATATTGATTTTGAAGATGGGAATATATCAACAGATAAAATCAAACAGATATTAGGCGAAAATGTAGATTTATCAAATGATAAATACTTGACAAAAAGCATGTATGAAAACGAACAAAAATTCAACACATATGAAGTAACAAAAACAAACAATGAAAAGGTTAATATACTGTTACAAAGTGCAGCTGATTCTGGAATGAATAATACAAGTAAGACCAGAAGGAAAATAGAATTGATTTCTAAATTAGTTTCGGATACTAATAAACAATATAAGTTTGTATCTCCTGAACAATTAAAACAATTAGGCTATAATGAAAATGCTAATGGATTAATAGACAAATCAACAGGAGATATTCTAATTAATGCTCATAGTAACAACGGAATACAATCTATAATTGGACACGAAACAACTCATATATTTGATGGTAAAAATGAAAAAGGAGAATATTCTAAAGAATATCAAACTTTACAAGACATGGCTATAGAATATGCGAAAACTAAAGGAATATATGATAGCAAAATAAAAAATATTACCGATTCATATGGAGATTTATTGGCTGATGAATCTCAGATTAAAGAAGAACTAACAGCAGATTTGGTTGGAGATTTTTTATTTAATGAGGAACAATTTATAGAAAACCTTGCTGTAAAAAATAAAAATATTTTTCAAAAAATTTACGATTATGTTAAACATACATACAAAATGATTACTTCTAAAACCGATGAAGCTAAGGCACTAGAAAACTTAAAATATCAATTTGATAAAGTTTATAATAGTGTTTTTGAAACAAATGATACAGAAACACGATATTCTATTGCTGGAAAACAAGGCATGTTAAATGCAATTAAATTAGATACTCAAAATTTAGAACTTGAAAGAAATTACAATAAAGCTCAACAAATGCAAGAAAATGGGATTGATAATGAAACTATTAGACAAAATACAGGATGGTTTCAAGATAGAAACGGAGATTGGAAATTTGAGTTTACTGATAAATATATGTCATTAAGAAATATTAATTTTAAAGAAAATAAAACATATAAGCTAGGAGATATATTGGAACATGATATATTATTTACAGCATATCCAGAGTTAGCGGATTATAATGTTAAATTTGAAAAAATGGATACAAGTGGAGCTTTTAGAAAAACAGAAAATTTGATAAGAATAAATACTAAAAACTCAAAAGTAGCTATAGAAGGAACTATGATACATGAAATTCAACATGCTATTCAATCGATAGAAGGATTTGAAGAAGGCTTTACAACAAAATTGAGTAAATTAGATTATTTTAATCGTTTAGGAGAAATAGAAGCAGATGATACTAAGAGAAGATATATATTAGAGAAAGCTGGAAAACTAAATAGAAATATTGTTGAACCTGAATCTTCTAAGAGCAGTCCTCAACATTCAAAAATAAATAATTATCTAAAAAATAGAAAAACGCTTGATAAAATAAAAGATAGTGTATATAATTATTTTAATAGTAAAAATAAAAAAGGTGGAGATAGCTATGAAATTTATCAGGATAATATGGAACAAATTAATGAAGAAAGTAGCAAAAATGTATTTCAGACTGGGCAAGATTATAACAGAGAAATATGGCACGGACTAGAAAATAAAAAAGTAGGAGAAAATGTAAATGAAATTCATCAAGAAGATGTGGAACAAAATAATCGTGAAGATAACAGATTGGTATTGGGAAGAGCCAGTAGAGATAATGGGACCAGTAGAGCCTTTGGAAATCGAGATGTCGATACTAGAAGAAAAAATGGAGAGAAAATACAAGAAACTAACTCGCAATTACAAACGCAAGGTGAAAAAATTAGAAAAACAACATATGAAAATGAAGAAAAAAATAATATCAAAGTATGGAACGATGGAATATTAGAAGAATCTGAAAACAATTCAGATTCTTTTTATAATAAAAAAAATCAAGAATATTCATTAAAAAATAATGCAACTATAACTGGTGATGATATTGCAGTTAAAGATATGCTTAAACAAAATAAAGTAAATTTAGAAGATGAAGTAGTAAAAACAAAACAATCTAATCAAAGAAAGACAATTACCGTTGAAGATATGCTAAATCAAACACCAGAAGAAAAGCAACAAAGAATGAAAGATAAAGCAGAGAAATATTTAAGTAGAAGTAAGACTAAATTTATAAATAAAATAGTAAATGACTTTGGAACAAGTAAAATTGCTAATACTAAAACTCTAAATTCAGTTGTTAATTCAATAAGAGAAGATATTCAACATAATGGAACTTTAACAAGCGAAGAGAAAACATCATATTTTAATGATTTATACGAAAACCTAATAAAGATAGATACTCAATATTATGATACATACAAAGATGTAAAAGAAAATATATTAAATACTAAACTATATGTATCAGACACTATAAGAAATAACATACCTGAGTATAATAATTTTAGAAAGAATAATATGGGCTCTATAATAATGACAAACGATAAAAACAATATATCGGTAGATTCATATTATCAAGAATTATCAGATTCTTATCCAGAATTATTCCCTACAGATATTATAAACCCTTCGGACCAATTACAAAGAATAGTTGATGTTTCAAAAGATATATCGAAGGTTGAAACTAATGTTTCTGCATACAATGACAAACATCTAGGCAAAGATTATAAGTCATGGGCAAAAATGGAATTTGACAAAAATCTCAATACTTTTATAACTGATATAAAATTAGCAGAAAGATATAATAGTGATACTAATAAAACTCAAAAACTAAACCTTGACAAGGAAAATATAAAAAATATATATAAACAATTGCCTAATGCTAGAAAAAAATATGAAAATGTAAGTTCTAAAGAACTTTTAACAAAAGAAGATAGAATCCAAGTAGATAGATTGTTAAATAATGAAATATCTATCCAAGAAATTCCAAAAGGATTAAATGTGAAAGGAATTATAAGAATTGCAGAGTCTAAAGCTGAATATGACTCACTTCAAAAGGCTATAAAAGAGTATCAAACTGAAATAAAAAAAGCTCGAATAGAAAATGCGAAAAAAGATGTTGGAAATTTGGATTTATGGAAAGATAAAAATATAGGTTTTAAATACAGTAGAGAAAC
>CAKPKI010000065.1 GCA_934167135.1 uncultured Clostridia bacterium | reverse complement strand
TATAAATTGAATCATTATCTACATCTGGTATTAAATTACCAAAAGCAAATAAATCTTTATCTAGATTTAATTTATTTATCAAATCGTCCATTTTGGCTATTCCCTTTTCTAAACTTTCTTTTGAAAACCATTTTTCTATTATTCCATCTTCTTCTAAACCTTCATAATCCTCTAATGCTTGTGTCATTTCTCCTAATATTTTTGCACTTTCAATTGTCTTTTTATAATCTCCTGTATTATTTTCCATCGTATATCCATCTATGCATTCTTGTAAAATTATTATTCTATTTTCAAATTTAATATAGAATCCATTTTGTTTTGATTTTATATAAACAGGAACATTTATTCCTTTTTCTTTTAAAAAGTTAATTATATTAGTTTCTTTTATTACTGACTCTTCTGTTCTTCCTTCACTAAATTCCTTTAAAACATATGCTTTATCATTTGATTTGATTTTAAATATGTTTGCTGTTCCTCTATTAATTTTTTCAATCTCCCTTATTTCTATTCCATAATTTTTATCTAGTAATTCCTTTATAATCTGCTCATTTAAATTAGATTTTTGAATTCCCATTATCTTTCTTCCCCCAATTCTTTTTCTTTTAATATTTTTATAACACAGTCACCTGACGGTACTATTTCTCCTTTATTATATAAAACAACATATTCGTCTAGTGAAACCCATTTTGAATCAATTACCTCTCCATCATTATAGCAAATACCTTTTTGTGATATATCTTTTTTAAACATCCATACATCTCTAAAATAATTACCTTTCTGTATTGTTCCTAACAATTGTCCTTCTTCTTGTATGAACTCAATTCCAATTTTCTCTCTTATTTCTCTTATTATAGCCTCTATAGAACTTTCCCCTTTTTTTGCCGAACCACCTGTGCATTCCCACAATTCAGGATATACCTTTCTATTTTTATTTCTTTTAGTAATTAAAATCTGTTTATTAGAATTCTCAACAATTCCAGTAACAACAATGTGATATTCTCCATTTTTTAGTTTTTCATCACTATCCCTTTGTATAATTTTATTTGTTTTATTTCTAAACTTATCATAAACATCCCAATATTCACTCATTAGCATTCTCCATTCTTTATTTTTTCTAATTTTTCTTCTGCTTTTTTTACAAAATAATTAGTGTCATCAAATGGAATATTAGTATTGTTTATAGCCTTTTTTAAATCCTCTATTGTTCTATACTTCTCATTAGTCTCCGCCTCAATTAAAATATTATTCTTGGATAGTATTTTTACTATTATTTTAAATTCATTCTTATTATAAGAAAAATGCCTTTCTTTAATCATCATAATTTCCTTATATCCAATACAATTAAATATGTTCTTAGCATCCTGTATATTTGTCACTTCACAATTTATAGAGTTCTGTTGTAAAATCTCTCCTTTTTCATTAATTTTCTTATGTTTAAAAGTGATTTTCATTTTATGCTTGTCACTTGAAATTCCTTGAAATTCTCTTAGTAAAACTGCTTTACTTAAAATTTCTCTTGTTGTGACTTTAGATATATCTATATTTTGGGGTATCATAAAAATATCTTTTGCATAATACTCATTGTTTAAGATAAACTTATCTTTATTTAATATCTTCTTTAATTCTTCTTCTGAACATTGTACTCTTACTGTAATTTCATTTTCTTCTTTAAATCCCATAATTATATTCCTTTTCTTTTTTTCTTATTATAACATATAAAAAATATTTTTTTACTATTTTTTACATTTTTATTAAAAATTTCTAAACTACTCTCTCCTCTTATTTTCCTTGCTTTTATAGTAATTTGTTCACTATTCATATTTTTCCTCTCTATCTTTATTTAATGACTATAGTATATATTTAAAAATAAATTTTAAAACTTTGTTACTTGACTTTGATATTTCATCTTCATATTCCTCCTTTATATAATCACTTATATGTGAAATTACCAAAAGGATTATCATTAAAGAAAAAAATATTATTCCCTCTATGAGAATTTCTTCACTTGTCATAGTGCTCCAATGTTCTAATAACTGAACAGATATCATTTTTTTCCACCTCTTTCTATAAAATTATTTTTAATAGTTTGAATTTCAACCATATCTATACAAATTCACATCATATGTGTATATTTTTTTATACTATGTCAAAAAATATTTTGGTCAACTTGACCACATTATAACATAAAATATGTAATAAAATCAATAATATTGTAATATTTAGGAGATTTTGTTGTGAGAAAGTATGAAGGAAAATCAAATGTTGCTGGAGAATTTATTGAAAAAATTCTTCGTGAAAAAAATATGACTAAAGAAGATTTATGCAGAAAACTGCAATTAAATGGCATCAATATTGATAGATGGCATTTATATAAAATTATAAATGGAAAAGTAATTTTAAAAGATTTCGAATTAATTATAATACTTGATATTTTAGATGTGGACTTTAATAACTTAAAAAATCTTATAAAAAAGTAGGAGAGAAATTAAAATATATAATGATTCTCTCTTATTTTTTATTTTGTAAAATCGAATCTTTTCTAATCTTGGTTCCAATTTAATTCTTTCCACTTTCACTTACTCACAATTTTTCTCTTTAGCTAATTCAATCCACTTTTCTATAAAATTGCATAATTCTTCCTCATTTTTTAGTCCAATGGCAGGAAGAATTTTTTGCCCCTCTGAAGTTATATATGGTTCTTTCTTTAGTTCTATAAACTGTTTTAAAAGATTTTTACTGATTCCTGTTCTTGATGATAATTCTTCCAAAGTTATATTGTTTTTTTCCATTATTCTTTCTATTTCTTTCCCTATTCCTGTTACTTTCTCTCTCATTTTATTTAATCTCCTTTTTTGAATAATAAATTATTTCATGTCGAGTAATCATCTTTTCAACAATTAATACTAATATACAAATTTTTCTTTATTTTAGGTAATTTGTTTAGAAAATAGTTTGGTATAAAAATGTCATATATTAAGAATACTAATGTTAATAAAACTAAATTTCGTAAATCCCAAACAATTTTAAAACATTTTTTCATACATTATCTTCCTTATTTCCTATTTTCTATAGACTGTACGCTATTATTTTACATCAAAATTCAATGTAAAATCAATACATATTAAAAAAATAATAATTTTTATTAGGAGATTTTATGAAATTTAATAAATATAATAATACTTTATACAATATAGTCGGAAGAAAACTAAAAGAAACAAGAGAAATTAAAAATATATCTCAAGAACAATTAAGTAACAAATTGTCTTTATTAGGGATTACCTTATATCAAAGTGACATTTTTAGAATTGAACATAATGAAAGAACAGTAAGAGATTTTGAATTATGGGGAATTTGTACTGTTTTAAATATCAAATCAGAAGATTTATATGAACCAAATGATGAATAAAAAACAGAGAATTCTCTCTGTTTTTAGCAAATTATAATACATATTTTTATTGCTCACATAACAAATCCTTAAATGACTTGTTTATATATTTTGAATAATCTCCAATAATAGCAAATAATTATAAACTAATTTATACCTCTACACTTGTTCGTCCTTGTTATAAGAACCATTCCAAAATCCTATATTAAATGCCGTAAGCCAAGACCAAACTTCTTCTTTTTTATCATCATTCTTAGTCCTAGATAACATATCAATAAAAATTTTAGGAACAGGCATAGCATTTTTTATAAAAAATTCTGAATAATATTTCGCTATATCTTTGATGTCTTTTTTAGAATCTGTAGCTTTATATAATAATAATTTTATTTCACTTGCTTTAAAATTTTTTCCTAACGCAAATGCATCTTCATATATTTGCATATAATCAACTCTATCATTATCTTCTTTTTCTAAATCCTCTTTTGAGCAATTGAATATTTCACTTAGTAATTGAATATTTTCATCTGATGGTATAGTTTCATTTTTTTCCCATTTACTTAATTGAGATTGCGTAAATGTGCTTGAATTTTCTTTTAATTCTTTTGCTTTTAGTATAAGTTCATTCTGTGTCAATCCTATTTCATTTCTTAATTTTTTAATATTATCACCTAACATATTATCATCTCCCATATAAAACATACCATAGACTCAACAATATGTCAATATATATATCAACATATTCAAGTAATATTTTTATATAACAAAAAAACAGATAACCTACAATCAGTTATCTGCATTAAATTTAAATTCATCTTAGAAATATATTATTTTTGCTTCAAATACTTAGCAATTTCAATTTTACTATATTTTTATTTTAAATTTATAGTTCTAAATATACTACTATACTCATCTCTTAACTTGTCTATTTGATTATTTTTTGAACTATGATTCATAATAAAATCAACTATTTTTCTTTCGCATTGTTCTAGTTCTTCATTAATATATTCTTTATTATCAACATATATATCTGCTCGTTTCATTAATTCTATTTCTTTCAATGTACACTTGTTTAGTAAATTCATTTTCTTATCTCCTTATTATATTTTTCTATTCCTTTACAGCAATCATCAGTTCATTCGGCTGTACCATCATATTAGCATTTTTATATACATATTTTGCATTAGTAAAATAAACCTTATAATCTCTATTTTCAAAATATTCTCTACTAATTCTTAAAAATCTGTCTACTTCATCATCTGTCAAATTATTTTTAATCCTTAATTCATAAAAAGTATATCTTACAAAATTTTTATTTTCAATGTTTTTTATTTTATTATTTGTATATTCAATTACAAATGCATCTGTCATTATTTTCACTCCAATTCTTATAAATGGATTATATCATATTTTCATTTTTTTGTCTTAATTTTCATAAAAAAATAAGTGTTTTTGCACTTATTTTATAACTTTCTTTTAAAAACTTTTTTCTCTAAATAATATTACAATAGCATCTTGAATTCCTGATTCATAATATAATCTGCAACCAAAATAATTTATTCTTAAATCTATTATCTATTAATTCTTCTATCATCCTAAGTATCTTTTTTTCTTTTTCCTTATTAATATTAGGAATCGATTCAAGTTCTTTTGTTATATTTTACTGGTTATACAACCAATAGTCAAGTAACCTACTAAAATTATATAATTTCAAATAGTTAGGTGATGATTTTAGTATGTATAAATTAAAAATAGAAAATGGTTATTACCTCTTTAAATTAGAGGATTTATTAAAAAATAAAAATATCAGTATTAATAAACTAATGAAAGATACTGAAACTGATTTCAAAGTTGTAAAACGAATTATGACTGGAGAACTTGTAAGATTTGATATTATTGTACTTGCAAGATTTTGTGATTATTTGAAATGCTCTTTGACAGATATAATTGAATATTTTCCAAATAAAAACTAAAATGAAGATGGTTTATTTATAATTTCCACCTTCATTTTAGTTTTTATTTTAATATTTCCTCTATTTTGTCAACAATCTCATCTGTTGACATTTCTTTATCATAAGAATTTAAAAAAAGGTCAAAAATCTTTTCTGCTTTACTATCATCAGTAACATCAAAAGCTTTAAATATTAGTCTTACAGGATCCGAACTAATATCAACTTTTATTTTTGTAACTGGAAGAAAATTTTTATTTTGAAATACTTTTTCTATTTCACAGAATTCTCTATCTATATCAATAATATATTTTAGTAATATTTTGCTACTTTTCTCCATACGCCCTCCTTTGTATTTTTATCAACTTTTCAATAAACCTCCTCTCCATTGTGTGTGATATTAACTCTGTTTAAAAATATTGTCAACACTTTTGTAGAACTTCTATAAAAGACTGAAACCCTGAAATTCCAGAGCAGAAAAAATGGTGTATTATCCCCTTATACAAAAAATAATACACCATAATCGAACCCCCTCATCCCTTCGCTTTCAATTAAGGTAGTCTAGTATGTAGATTTATTTTTATCTACTGCAGGTGCTATTTTTTCAAATATTGTGCATACTTGCCCACACTTTTTACACCTACATATCCTCTTACAAGCTTTGCCTCCTGAAACTCTTTTATTTATTGTGAGTATATGTTACAAAATCTCACTTACGCATTTTGCATTAATAGACTTTTAACACTAATACGAATGAACTTTATAGCATCGGCTCATAACACCTGTCACTTTTTACGAGTTTATGGCATCTCTCGTTCTCTTATTCTTTTTAGAAAAATAAAGACTCTAGCTTTTTATAAGCTAGAATCTTTATTTTTTATTCAAATTCCTCATCTTCAATTTGTTTTAAGGCTTCAAGATCTTTTTGTTTTACAATCTCCATTAACCCTTTTTCCAATTCCTGAAAATTTTTATAAGTTACAAATACATTTATATTATCAATATATTTTTCAGCAAAGCCTGTTTCTATAATACTTTTTTTCAAAAAATTTGCTAGAATTTCTTTATCTGCATCTTTTAGATTTTTAGTTTGAACATAGTTATTAATTAAATTTCTTGTATCTATATAAGCTTCTTCTATTACTCTTTTTCCCATGTATCCAACAAATTCTGCTAATTCTATTCCTTGATAAGTTGGACTATCCATTATTTGGTTATATATAACATTTTTGTCATCATCATAATAAAATGGACAATAATCTGTACAAAAAACCATATCCACATTAAATTCGTCATCAATCACCACATCTGCAACTCTTTCATCTCGATATAATAATTGTAATATATCACTTTTATATTTTTCCAACTTTATTTCATTAGTATTGTAGTCCGTCAAGTTCACTATTGCATTAAATTCAGAACAGCTTTTTATTCCATCTTCTACTATTTTGTTTTCATAGTACCTTAACATTTCTTCTTGGTTCATTTTTATTAAAAATTTTTCTTCCATTATATCCTTTCTTGAATGGAGTCTTTATTCCATTTCTTCTTCATTTTCTTTTTGATTTTCTATTTTATATATTTTCTCCTGTGTTTCAAAATCCTTAACAAAATAGTTCATAAATTTTTGAATATATTTCAAACTTTCTTTTAAAGTTTGATTTTCTTTATTTATTCCCCATTTACATACTTCCATTAAGTTATAGTTTCTTGTATTAATTCCCAATTTTTTTGCTACTGCAAAAATTGTAGCAATGACTTCTGTTTGACTTTGGCTTGCATATTTATCAATATCAAAATACGATATATTAGAACTTCTTGTATTGTTACTTATATCATTAACAATTTCTTCAATATTTGCCATTTGATTATTGGTATCATAATATAAATTTCTTCTAGCACACATTCCTTTTAAAATTGCATCTATATATTCCTTTTTATATTCTTTCTTTTTTATTAAGGCATCTGTTTGTGATATATCATAAACCTCTACAACTTTAAATTTTATATCATCATTTATTTTTATTCTTTTTATTATCTTAAGTGGTTTTTCATTATCCTTGATTTTATGTTTATATTTACGATACTCTTCTTCAGTTGCTATAAATGATACATTTTCTCTTTGCGATTTTAGTAATAGAATATTATTATAACTTATATTATACATCGTTGCTAATGTTTTTAGAAAATCTCTCATTTTATTTGTTTTTTCAAATGTTTCTCTTGCCATTTCATTAGTACTATTAATCAATTCTTGTGCATCATCATCTATATTAATCACCTACTCTTTCTTCGTTTTCTTCTTGTTCTGTAAGTTTGCTTTCGTAATTTTTTTCTTCCATTTGAAAATATCTCCTTTACTGAATAAATACTTTTATATCCTGCATTGCCTTTTCTTGTTTTCTTTAATACTACTTCTTTCAACTTTTCTCCCTCTATTCTTCTGCCACTTCCTCTTTTTCTACTACATTTTTTCCAATTTCTTCAGTATTTTCAAGCATCTTATTAACATATCTTTCTATTGTTTTAGAAACTTTTTGCATAATCTCACTATTATCATATTGTTTTGCAATCTCATGAATTTTAGCTAGATCCTGTACATGAGTGGTTTTTACTACTACTTCTTTTTCTTGTGCATTTTCCCTTGTATTTTCAACATATAATTGTTTTCTCTGTTCTATATAATTATCTTTTTCTTTAATTGTATCTGCATACAATTTATTTTGAATATCAATTTTACTTTGAATGCTATCTTTTTCATTTCTTAACTCTGTAATTTTAGCATTTAGCAAATCAACTTGTTTTAAATCATTTTTTGATGCAAATGCTATATAAATTATTTTTGCTAATCTATTCATTTTATCTGTTTTGGATAATATAGTTCTTTTTTCTTCTTCTAATTTTTCTATGTTTTGTTGTTTATCAAATTTACTATTTTCCATTTCTTTTTTTCTTGATTCCAAACCTGATAAATCATAACTTATTTTTTCAATTTTAGCATCTAGTTCCTCCATTTGTTCCAATTTTATATTTTTCAATTTATCAATCCTTTCCTTTATTCAAAAAAAGAGAGTTCTTTTTTGAACTCTCCAAAATATAATCTAACATCCTGTTCTTGGTAACTTTACTTCTAATTTTTTCTCATATACTTTTGTAGTATGCTCATCCTCATCAAATACATAATATGTTTTATGATATCCTTCAACTTTTGTTTTATTTGTAAATGTATCATCTGCTTTTACAAAAGCTTTAACTTTTACAAATAGTTGTGGTTTTTCTACAGAAGAAAATCCTACATCTACTTTTCCAAATTCTGCTTTAAATTCTGTTACATACTCATCCGCTTCTAATTCTAAATTCGAAAAATCAATATAGTTATTTATTTTTGTATTTAAATTATCTCTTAATAATTTATAATCATTTTTATTTGTCTTATAATATATAGCATAATTTAAATCTTGATTATATATTCCTGTTACAAGTTTTGTAGCAGTTACATAGTCTGTTGGTAAATAATCATACCAAGTAAAATCTTTTAATGGCACATTACCTGTATTTTTTATTGTAAAATCATATTTAATCTCTTGATTTGCTGTTGTCTGAATAATTCCATCTTTTTCAACATCTATATCTGGATTGTCAGGTTTATTTGTAATGTTTAATTCAACAATTTCACCATTTTTAACTATCTCTGCTGAATATTCATTTTCATTTAATTGATACCATTCTCCTGATTCGCCTTCCAATTCCTTTATATATTTTTTGCCTTTTTCTAATTTACTTGTAATTGCAATTCCATCCAAACCAGTTGTAATCTTTTCTATAAATTTTTTGTTTTCATCATATACTCCAAAAGATACATTAGGAATCGGTGTTCCCTTTTTATCTCCATTTATTTTATTATCATCTTCTGATGTCTTTATCACTTTAATTTGCCCATATATTTTTTGATTTTCAAATATATAATTAACAATTTCATTTTCTTTTAATGTGATTTTTTTCATTTCAGTATCTAATTCATACTTTTCATTAGTTTTTGTTTCTCTTATATATAATTCAGGGTAATCTCTTACTGCATATCTTTTTGTATAGCATTCTCCATTTTTATCAGTTTTTAATTTTTCTAGAACATTTCCCTCTTTGTCCAAAACTTCAAGTTCAACATCTTTTAATTTTACTTCGTGATTTTCTTTGTCAACTTTTATAATTTTAATTTGTGATTTTTTTAATTCATTTTCTACTGTTGTATTAGTAGTTTCATTCCAATTAATTTTTATTTCAATTGGATTTTCATTAAGGTTGTACCATTTTCCTGTTTTTTCTTCAATTAATGACCAATCCCCTGTTCTTAAACCTTTAATATGAATTTCACCGTTTACATCCGTTATATAATGTCCTATTATTTTTTGAAATTCGTGTGAATATAAGGCAAATTCAACTCCACCCAAAGTTATTTTTTTATTGTCAGCATCCACTTTATATAC
>CAKPKI010000064.1 GCA_934167135.1 uncultured Clostridia bacterium | reverse complement strand
TCTGTATACATATCATTTACCTGATAATCTTTTACTAGTTGAAGTTCTTCTTTTTCTAGTCCTCCAATTAATTCTTCTAGTTGCATATTTACCAGTCTTCCGTCATTTCCAAGTTCATAAATTTGTTTTTTTATTTCTTCTACTATTCTCATAACCATTTCAGCTCTTTGTATAACAGTTAAAACATTATCTAATGTTACTATATCATTAAATTCATATTCATTTAAAATACTCAATTTACTATCATATACTTTTCTATATTTTTCTAGTGTTTGTATTGCCTGGTTTGCTTTATTTAATACTGCTTCTGTGTCTTCTAATATATACCTATAATTCTCTTTAAACACTGTTATTATATTTCTTCTTTGAGATATACTTATAACTAATTCTCCAGTTTGTTTAGCAGTTCTTTCAGCAGTTCTATGTCTTGTTCCTGTTTCAACTGTTGGTATTTGGTAAGATGGTATTAATTGAGCATTTGCAAATAATATTTTTTTCATATCTCCACTTAAAACAATTGCACCATCCATTTTGGCTAATTCATATAGTTTTGATGAAGTATAATCTTCATTTATAAAAAAGCCTCCATCTACAACTTCTTCTATAACCTCTGTTTTATCTGTGATAAGTAAAAGTGCTCCTGTTTTAGCCTTTAATATATTATCAAGTCCTTCTCTTATTGGCGTTCCTGGGGCTATTTTCTTTAATATTTCTGCTATTGGTTCTTCTTTAATCGTACTCATTTTTTACGCTCTCCTTCCTTAAAATTGCAATAAATGTTTACTTAATTTTAAGCATTCTTAGCATATCCCCTACACTTTTGACTCCTATTATATCTAATTTATAATTATCTTTCAAGCCTTTTTTATTATTTTCTGGAATAATACATGTTTTAAATCCTAATTTTTCTGCTTCTTTCAACCTTTTTTCTATTAAATTGATTCTTCTTACTTCTCCTGTTAAACCTACTTCTCCTATCACAACTGTTGATTGTGGTATTGGTACATTTTTGTAAGCTGATGCTACTGTTGCAATTATTCCTAAATCCACTGCTGGTTCTGCAATTTTAATTCCACCAGCTACATTTACATATACATCTTGGTTTCCAAGTGATAATCCTGCTTTTTTCTCCAGTACTGCAATTAAGACTGCTAATCTATTATAATCAAACCCATTAGCAGTTCTTTTTGGCAATCCAAATACAGTTTGCGAAGTTAATGCTTGTACTTCTACTAATATTGGTCTCGTTCCTTCCATACTTGCTAATATACATGAGCCTGATGGATTATCATCTCTTTCTGTTATTAATATATCTGATGGATTTGTAACTTCACACATTCCCTCCTGTTTCATTTCAAACATGCCTATTTCATTTGTTGAACCAAACCTATTTTTGACAGCTCTAAGAATTCTATATGTATTATATCTCTCACCTTCCAAGTATAGCACTGTATCTACCATATGCTCTAACACTCTTGGTCCAGCTATGTTTCCTTCTTTTGTTACATGTCCTATAATTATTGTTGTTATTTGTCCAGCCTTACATATTCTCATAATTTGTGAAGTTATCTCTCTTACTTGGCTTACACTTCCTGCTGCTGCTGAAATCTCATCTGAATACATTGTCTGAATTGAGTCTATTATTACAAGTTTTGGTTCCATATTAATAATTGCTTCTTTTATAATATCTATATCTGTTTCACCCAAAAACATTACATCATCATTTTTGACTTCCAGTCTATCTGCTCTTAATTTTATTTGTTCTGCTGATTCTTCTCCAGATACATATAGTACTTTTCCTGTTCCTTGAACTTTTTCACATAATTGTAAAATTAAAGTTGACTTTCCTATTCCAGGCTCTCCTCCTAGTAATATTAAAGAACCTTTTACTAATCCTCCACCTAGTACTCTATCTAATTCTAAATACCCTGTTGATGTTCTATTTGCTTCTTGTCCAACATAACTGTTTAGTGGTTTTGGCTTGTTGTCTATCTTTTTGGCTATTTTATTTGTTTCTGTATATTTTTCTATTTTTTGTTCATAAAATGTATTCCAACTATTACAAGCTGGACATTTTCCTAACCATTTTGGAGATTCATTCCCACACTCGCTACATACAAATATTGTTTTTGCTTTTGCCATTTTGTCTCCTCTCTTCTCCTTATTTTTTCTATGTATTCGATATATTATCATATTTCATTTTAAATTACAATACTTGGTATTTATTTCCTTTGATTTTAAGTTTTTTACATGTTAATATATTTATAAGAAAATTTTATAGAGATTTATCTCTTTAATGGAGGTTTGTATGAATAAATTATTTTCAGAATTCAATAATTTAGATAAAAATACTTACAAAATAATAAAATATGGTTTACTGTTTTCTGGACTAGTTTGTTTATCTGCTGTATGTGTTTTATTATTGTACATATTTTTAGGTATGAATTTCCTATATCACCTTGGTTTAGTTTTACTAAAGTCTAGTTTTACATTTGCTGTTGAGTTTATTATTTGTGGTATTATTGTCGACTTTATAAAAAATAAGGAAATTTGATAAGCAAGGAGACATAATAAAAGCCTATATTTCAAGGATTTTATGTATTAATTTTAAATAAACCATTAATCAATAACCTATAATATAGTTGTATCACTTTGTCTATTGACTTTTTTTATTTTTATATTTAAAATATATTTTATAATTTATTAATTATTAAATAGTTAATGGTTTGTTATAAACTAATATCATGAAACCATAAAATATAGGCTTTGAATAAAGTACAAAAACAAATTAAACCATTAACTAGCAACATTGAATATATTAAGAAAGGTGGTGAAAATTATGGAAATGTATAATGACGGTGATGCAATTCACACTACAGAAACAAACCAAATTCTTTCTAATACTTTTTTTAGAATGTTTCTAGGGTTACTTGCTAGTGCTTTAACTGCCTTTTATGTTTATAAATCAGGCTTATATATATCAGTCCTTTCAGGTGGTAGTTACACAGTTTTAGCAGTTATTGAACTTGCTGTTGTTTTAATATTTTCTTTATTATTTAAAAAACTTTCTCCAACAGCTGTTACTATTTTGTTTTTTACTTATGCTTTTATAAATGGTTTTACCCTATCAGTTATTTTTCTTGTTTATGAATTAACTTCAATTATTTATGCCTTTGCTGCTACTTCTTTATTATTTGGAGTTTTAGCTTTTATAGGTTATAAAACTGATAAAGATATTTCTAATTGGGGAACTGTTTTAACAGTAGCTCTTTTAATTGGGATTATTTTAACTTTTGTTAATATATTTGTTGGTAATACTATGTTAGATATTGCTTTAGATTGGGCTATTTTATTAATTTTCTTTGGCTTAACAATTTACGATACAAATAAAATTAAATTAATGCAACAGGCTGGCTTTTGCGAAGATGAAAAATTATATGTTTATGGTGCAATGGAATTATACCTAGATTTTATTAATATTTTTCTTTATATCTTGCGATTATTTGGAAAACAAAAAGATTAATTTTTATGTAAGAGTAAAACAATGAATATTTTTAAGAGCTTATATTTCAAGGCTTTTGATATGAAATCAATATTTTTTGACTGTTTTTTGTAATTTTATTGATTTTTTTTTCAAAAAGCCTTGAATTTGTTTTTGTTTTGTGCTATTATATATAAGCGTTCAGCAGTTAAAGTTTTATCGAGGCGTAGCGCAGTTGGTAGCGCGCGTGGTTTGGGACCATGAGGTCGCAGGTTCGATCCCTGTCGCCTCGACCATACGATAGCAATTTTGAAGAAACTCAAGAAAATTGCAAAAGTCTGAAAGAGTATTAATCAAAGGAATTTGATTAATACTCTTTTTCTATGTAGTTCTCAAAAATTCTATAAAAAGTTTTAAAATAGTTCTAAAATCTATGTTTTAAAAAAATTTTAAATAAATAAAAAATGTTTTAAAAAGTTCTAAAAAATTTAGTAGAACTTAAAAATGCTCTTTCATCTTAGAAAGGAACAAAGATGAAAGAAATAGATTACTATAAAAATAATGAAATATTAGAAAACAGTTATTATCAAATACCACAAGAATTATTTATAAATAAACTATATAAAGAGAAATTAAATTCAGATAGTAAAATATTATATGCTTTCTTATTAGACAGATTATCTCTATCACAAAAGAATCATTGGTTTGATGAATTAAATAGGGTGTATTTAATATTTACAAGAGAAGAAGTACAAGATAAACTTTGTTTATCTGAAAAGACAGTTACAAAAGCATTTAAACAATTAACAGATACAAATTTAATAGCAGAAAAAAGACAAGGTTTAGGAAAACCTAATTTAATTTATGTTGGTAAAATTCAACACGAAGAAATAATAACTAATATTGAACAGGAAAATTTAAAAGTCTTGAACAGTAAAAATTACGGTTCTAGAGAAGTAAAAAATACTATTCTTGATGTGGAAAAATTCCCTACAATCAATCCTAATAATATCAAAACTAATATAACCAATACAATTTCTATCAATCCTCAAAGTAATAATGTAGGTATTTCATTAAAAGCTGTAAAAGAAAAATGCCAATTAAATGATTTTTCAAAAGAGGAACAAACTATGTTAGAAGATGTAATTGAAAGATTATATTATGCGGATACTTTAAAAGTTGGGAGTGTTATAATTACTAATTCCAAAATATTATCTAAACTAGCCTTAATAAATAAAAATAACTTAATTCAATTATTAGATATTGCGAAAAGTAGTAATAATATCAAAAACATAACTAATTATTTAATGATTTGCTTATATAATAATTTAGGAAATGGCACCATAAAATCACAAAATAGAACTGTTAATTCTACTCGTGAATATGAAAGAAAATATCCAAATGGATTTTTTGATAGCTTATATGCTAACTTTGTTGGCAAAAATGCAGTAGCATCTTCGTAGAATTTTGCTCTGATATGAAGTTGCAAAAGTATGCTTTATATTGCAACTTCACTTGATTCAAAATGACTTATTTATTTTGAATTAAGCCTAAAAAATGCTTTAGTTATTTTTTAGGAAAGGGTGCAGGAACTCCTGCCACACAGATAAAATTTGCCTTGCAAAACTTGTCTAGTGTGTTAGACAAGAAAATCTTATCTCGTAAATTTAAGAAGGAGCAATAAGTAATATATGAGCTATGCCATAATCAGAAATGAAAAATTGACTAGGGTACAAGCTATGGGAGCATATAAGCATAATGAAAGAAAAACAAAAAATCATTCAAATAAAAATATAGATAGTAGTAAAACAGAACTAAATTATTATTTAAAGAAAAGTGAATTAAGTTATATAAAAGAATTTGATAAAATAAAAGAAAAATATGATTTAAAAGGTCAAATTAGAAGTAATAGCAATATAATGTGTGAAATGGTATTTACCTCTGATCAAGAATTTTTTAATAGAATTGGCGAACAAGAAACAAAAAGATATTTTGATGAATGCCACAAATTTATCTGTAACTATAAAAATCTTGGAGAAGAAAATATTATATCTGCTGTTGTGCATTTAGATGAAGGAGCACCACATTTACATTTAATGTTTGTTCCAGTAGTTCATTCAAAAGATAAAAATGGTAATCCAATAGAAAAAATATGTGCTAGAGATTTTTGGAAAGGTCGAGATAGTTATAGAAAATTACAAGATGCATATTTTAATCATGTTAAAAGTAAAGGCTTTGATTTAGAACGAGGATTATATGTTGAAGAAACCAAAAGAAAACATATGTCGGTTGAAAAATTTAAACAAGTGACCAATTATGCAAAAACAAAAGAAATTTTAAAAAATATAACATTAGAGTTGCCAGAAACACCAGAAATCAAAGATATAAAAAAATTAGTTCTTAATAGAGATGAGAAAATAGCTAAAGAGATAATAAAGCCTAAAGATGAACTAATAAAACAACTTTATAATGAAAATATTTCTTTGCATAAAGAATTATCTAAACAAACTGAAATAATAAATATTGCAGAAGATTTTGTAAAAGAGAAAGAAAATATGGAAAATGAAAATAAAAATCTCGAACAAACTATTGGGTTATTAAAAGAAACAACAGAACAAAACCAAGAAGATTTAAAAATTGAATATGAAAATAAAATTGACCATATAGAAAACAAATATCAGAAAAAGATAAAAGAATTAGAAAAGGAAAATAAAAGCTTAAATAAAATAATTGATAAATTTAAAGACAATTTGAAAAAATTCATGAAATGGTTATGTCATAAATTTTCATATCCTTGCGAGGACGACCTTATAAGAGATTTTGAGAAAGAAACATATTACAACATTAATTTTGAAAAGCAACTCGATACAAGCCGTTTTCAAAAGGATGATAATGAAATGGATTATGATATGTAGAAAGGATTTGATAAATATGAAAATGGATTATAGAAAATGTGGAGATTACTATATTCCTAACTTGATAATCTCAAATACTAACAATTTTAAATTTGGAAAATATGGAAAAGTGAGATTAAATTATTTAAAAACTCAAAAGAAAGCTGAATATACAATTTTACTGATGGAGGACAAGTTAAGTGAATATTTACAAGAAATTGATGAAACTGCAACGGCTAGATATAACCTACTAATGAATCAATTTGCAGAACGAGAAAATATTACAGAAGAATTAAAAGCTAATAATCAACTTGAGTGGGTTGGCAAAATGAATTCAATTAAAAATCGTGCTGAAGAAATTATATTTAATGAATTAATTTATGTATAGGGGGATTTGCAATGGAAGAAAAATTAAAGCCATTTATAGAAGAATATAGTGAAGACTTTTATGAAAGTATTGAAGATATAAGACAATATTTAATGAAAAACAACAAAAATTATAGAGAAATTAAAAATAAGATTCATAAAATTATGGATAGAAATTTAAATATTCAAAAATTACTTGATGAAACTTATTTAGAAAATGGATTAAGTGCAGGAGAATGTATGGATTTATCACAAATTATTGTTCTATATAATAATTTGCAAGATATTTTGGAAAAAGAAATTTATTTCAAAGGTAGTATGGATGCTTATTATTATTTTAAGAAAATTGGAGTAATAAATTAACCAGAAAATATGGAATGAACTTAAAATGGCTCATTCCGTATTTTTTCAGTTTTTTCTAAATAAATTTTTAATTTTATCAAATAATTTTTGTAAGAAGTTCTTTTCTTTATATGCAATAATTGCTTTCTCTTTTGTAGTATCACTATTTGCATAATTTAGTGCTTCATTTTTCTGTTTTTTAAATAAATTATCAGGATTATATTTTTCTCTCATATTATTTTCAAAAATAGAATTATCATTTAGAAGTTTATTATTTATCAATTTTTTTTGTTCCTCATTTAATAAGTATTGAATATTAATATATGTTAAAATAGCGATTGTATCTATGTGAATATTATTATCAATTAATTTTTTATTATCGTCACAATTATATATATATGTTTTATCTTTGTTTTCATTTATAAATTGCCATATTTCTTTGGGAATCTTTCCTTGATAAGACTTTTCTAATTTATTTAATATATATTCTACCTCACATAATCTTTTATTTATTTTTTCCATTTCTATTATTTTCACCTTTGTTTCTTCTAAATATTGTTCCTACACTACCAACTAAATGTCCTAAAATTCCAGGATTATTCGTTAATGTTCTTTGTGTCATTTCATTTATATCTGTTGGTGTAAGTCCACTTGAAGTGTTTTCTGTTTCAATACTCAAATCTATATCACTTAATACTTGTTGGATATCTATATCATAAGCCTTACAAAACATTTCTAGAACGCTAATATAATTTGCTGTAATTGATCGAACATCTTCTTCGCTGTGTGAACTGTCTTCTAAAAATTTTTTTGTTTTTTTGCTAAAAAATTTTGAAAAATTTTTAGCATATATCATTAGTGCTTGTTTCTGATGTTCTTCAGAAACAGTTTTTCTTCTTTCATTATTTAGAAAAATAGCTGTTGACATTTCTGATAGTTTTTTTAAACTGAAACTATTTCCCATTATTTCTTTAAATTTTTCTTCCACATAAAATGGATTAAATACCATGCCATAAAGAAAATCATTTACTTTCATTTTTTTTCCATTATTACAGGTAATATTAGCAGTAACTATTCCACAATTTTCATCATTAACATAATTTTCAAATGAATAATTTGAAAAAGCAGCTATTGCAAGTTGAGTTAATGGAATACTTCTTCTATAAGATGTCTTAGATTCAATCCATGTATCAGGAGCATTTAATAAAATATTAGTAACATCTCGTCCGTTTTGTCTAGAAATTCCTATTGCAGCTAAAATATCTTTTAATGTTTCGTTGTATTCTTCATAATATCTGTTAATATGATACTTTTTATTTTTTTTTGTGTTTTTTTCTCCACTTTCCTTATCAATAATATCTATTCCACAATCATCAACTTTTTCATATACTTCACCCTCATCATGTATTAATTCATCTTCTCCATAATATAAATATGGAGCTATATTAGAAAATAAGTGCCATAATTCGTGATTAATATTATGAATTGTTGCTGCATTTAATTCTGTATATGGACGACTATATCCCAATGCTACAACACTATAAGTTCCATCTTCATTCCTAAAACATCTACCACCAATATGATTTTTTTCACTTATAGTAAGTGTTGTTTTAGTCATATAATCTGTAGTTTCTTTAGAGTTTACAGCAGAAATAATAGTTATATCTTTTAATTTTTTATTAAGTAGCTCAATCATTCTATTAATATCAGTTCTATTTGAACTTCCAAACATGGTTGAAATTATATTGTTTAAAGCGTCATTAACAGCAATTAAAGATGATCTGCAATCAAATTTCAATGTATTATATTGGTCTCTCAATACTATATAATCCTCTTTATATTGCATTGAATAATCACTTTCCATAGTGTATTGTCCATTTTGATATTCTTTTTCATAATTAAAATATTTTCTCATTTATCCCCCTAGTATAATAACATTAGATTAAAGATAACCTAAAATTAGTTGTTTTTTTAAATTTATTTTTAGTTAAAAACATCCATATATATTCTAACATAATAAAAAAAATTTATCAATAATTTTAAAAAAACTATATACAAATTTCAAAAAATAGTGTATAATTTATTTATTAAGAGGAATAATATATATTATAAATATATTTATTTGGTCTCAAAAGGACCTGACCCGTGCTGACGGTAGTCGTCGCAAAAAGCCATTCGCAAGAATGGCTTTTTATAATCTCTTATGTTTTAATTTTCTTTTAATATAAACAATTTCTTGATTTGTAAAGAAATATTTTTCAGCCTTAGTAAATGGCATATTATTATAATACTTATAATCCAATTTATCAATAAATGTTAGCATATCAGATACTTGAAATAATCTTTTTGCTTTATGGTCAAATTCAATTCTACGTTCAATTTTATCATCTGACACAAATATAATATCTAATATTGTTCCCAATGTTTCTTGTCCATTATCATAATAAATAACTATTTTGTCAAAAGTATCAAAATATTTCTTATTATCTGCAACAAATTTACTTATTTCTGTAAAAATAGCTTTATTTAATTGACTTTTATTATTCATATATCTTTTATCTAAAATAATAGTCTTTAACTTTACTGGAACTTTTCTTGCAAAATTAAATATAGTCCAAAATATTTTTTGCCTTTGGGCTAATGTATAATCAGCATAATCATCTCTTTTTGCAATTAGATATGCTAAATGTAACATTCCATCATAATTTTGTTTATTTAAACTTTCATTTAGGTAATTCAATTCTCCAGTTA
>CAKPKI010000063.1 GCA_934167135.1 uncultured Clostridia bacterium | reverse complement strand
GATTTGCAATGATTCCATAAAACATATGACATGGAATGAAGCTGTGAATACGATTGGAGAAATGGTAAATGAACGATTTTAATTCAGTAAGAATTGTATGTGCCGCCATGCTTCAGTCCTGGCGACAGGTAGGATTTAACTCTTCTATTAGACAGACAGAGTTGGAGCCAACAAAATCCGGAATTGCAGGCTTGCTTGCCTGCGCTTTCGGATACCCCAAAGGGGATATGCGGATAAAAGAATTGGAAAATCAGTTTGAGCTATATCTGAATTTACAGGAGTCTGGATCGTTAGCCCGTAAAACAGATAAATCAAAAAAAGACAATGAAACAGCTACCGATGACGAAACAAATGGCATAGATGATACTGGTTTTCTTGATTATTCTGCCCCGGATTTATTAAATGACTACCACACAATCACAGCACCTGGAATGATCACAGCAGATGGCAGTCCAGTAAAGGCTTCCATTGTTACTAACCGAGAATATATTGTCGGGTACCGATATGTATTGTATCTGTTCGCTGAAAAGCAACTGTTAAACGCTATAAAATGCGCTCTTGAAAATCCAGTCTGGGATTACTATCTAGGCAGTAAATGCTGCATCCCATCAGAACCGGTATATCAAGGATTTGCAAAAATAAAACAGTCAGAACTGGAGGATGATTATGTATATCAGCACATTCGAGATTAAAAAGCCAGCATATTTACTCTGGAATATGGACAACCTCCATAAAACGGTCATGAAAATGTTTGATGAAAACCGAGCAAAAGAAAACGTGTTATTTATGATTCTGGAAGAGAAAAGTGAATTTTCACAGAAAAACAGAGTGCGTCTGGTAATACAGTCAGATCATGAGCCTCAAAATATTCCTGCCGATTTAAAGCCACTGCATTCAAAAGACTGTACGGAACGTTTTTTGTCAATCAAAAATGGAGACGTTGTGCAATTTTATGGAATATTCGAGCCATCAAAACGAAGCCGAAAAACAGCAAAAAACAGAAACACCCGGATTGCTATTAATAATCCAGCAGATCGCGTAGAATGGTTGGAACGAAAATTTCAAAATGCTGGAAATTTTATTAATATAAATGAAAAATCACGTCAGAAAATATATGTGAAAAAATTTTCCGGAGATATTCATGAAAGTAATTTATATGGATATGAATGCCGTTTACGTATTACAAATGCTGATGAGTTCCGTGGACTTGTACAGCAGGGAATTGGCCGGTCCAAGGCTTATGGCGGAGCGTTGTGTTTGATTCTACATATCCACCACAAAGACGTCAATGTAGCATAAAAATTTTCATTGTGCAATTTGCACAACGAGGTGTTTAAAGGGCCGCAAACCCGCATAAACACTGAGTGTTTCCTCCCTATACGGGAGGGTGTATCGTGTACGTTCACGATCAATGGTAGACGGTAGACAGTTCCCTCCCTATACGGGAGGGTGTATCGCATGCCAGGTTATGAGCCCTGGTTACACCGGTTGTTTCCTCCCTATACGGGAGGGTGTATCGATCACCATTTCTGTTTTTGCCCCTTTTTTGATCGTTTCCTCCCTATACGGGAGGGTGTATCGCTCATATGAACCAATGCATAGATAAATACGTTTGTTTCCTCCCTATACGGGAGGGTGTATCAGAAGAAATGATCCGGGCGGAAGCGTATGTCGAAAGTTTCCTCCCTATACGGGAGGGTGTATCGCGTACATATGCTCGTAAAAGTATCTATTCGCTGTTTCCTCCCTATACGGGAGGGTGTATCGGAAAAGAACCAGGAAGCAGGAACAGCAATTTTTGTTTCCTCCCTATACGGGAGGGTGTATCGGCGTTGGATCAGCTGGCATACAGCTCCTCTGAGTTTCCTCCCTATACGGGAGGGTGTATCCCTGTAGTATAATAAAATTATTCCTAGACAAGGAGTTTCCTCCCTGCACGGGAGGGTGTATCGCTGTCATGTTTTGACTTTTGAAACGTATTTATTGTTTCCTCCCTATATGGGAGGGTGTATCGATATTTTATCCTCAACCCGTAGCAACATGGCAGTTTCCTCCCTACACGGGAGGGTGTATCGAAAATTGCGCATGATCTTTCCATACTATTCCAGTTTTCTGATTTATCTGCAAAATTGACGGTGGATGTCGGGCTATGGAATCTACAGGATTGTGTTGTATTAGGTAAAAATTGCAGTAAATAGAAGGAGGAACTACCTGTGTTTGTTATCCATATAGAAAATGCTCCAGATAGTATTCGAGGGGAACTGTTACTATTTGCCCAGGAAATTTCTCCCTTCACATTCGTGTCTAATACTTCTGCTAAAACGAGAGACATATTGTGGAAAGATATCTCAAAAATTAGCCAAATCTCTGCAGTAATGGTGTATCCAGATAAAAATGAACAAGGATTTTCAGTTCAGAAAATTGGCTATCCTACATACAGCTTAAAGGACTTTGACGGAATTCAACTAATCGTAAAACCAGAAAACGCTTTAATAAAATATGTTTCAGAAAAATTATGGGCAAAATTAGATCCATATAAATCTTTGATTGATCATATGCTGGAAACTGGTATCACAGCAAACTGCCTGATGAAAGGATTGTTTAAACATTTAATTTCTGTTTTAGCCAATACAACATCTATTCATGAAGATGTGTTAATTCCACAAATTACTTTTATTTGTGCCATTCATGACATCGGGAAAGCACATCCCGTATTTCAAGGACGTAATAAAAATACCGATGAAATATTAAGCGCACAGGGCTTACATATGGACACCGTGTCCTCTGTATGCAGACATGAAAGATATGCAGAAGAAATACTGGAAGCTTTACTAAAAGATGATGCAAAAAAAGATGCTGTACTAATAAAAGAAGTCATCAGTCTACATCACCAGAAAGAAAAAAATCCAGTTATCCCGTATCCTGTTATAAATTCTGACATACGGGACAGATGGAGCCAGATACAATCTTATATTTACCATTTTATAAAAGAAATATTTGAATTTTCCCCAATCGATCTAACTGGAGGAATGAAAAAAACAGCCAGAAATATTTTCCTATTAAAAAATGGGATTTTGGGGATACTGATTACTTCGGATTGGATTGCATCAAATAAAAATGTATTTGATTCACGATCTTACAGGGATTATGCCTCTATAGACGAATATTTGAACGATAAAACCAAACAGCTACAAAAATTCTTAACAAATGAGAGACTTTTGTCATCAGGATTTCTTGATATTAAAAATTTTTCCGATCTTTTCCAGTTCGATGGCCGACCTGTTCAAAAAGATGTTGAAAATATTGTAAAAAACAATAACATTAAACTTTTGTTGATAGAATCCGGCTGTGGATCTGGAAAAACAGAAGCAGCTTTATACGCAGCATCTGTTTTAGGTTACAAGAATGGTTTGTCTGGTATATATATGGGACTTCCAACCGGAGCTTCCGCAGAAGCAATTCAAGGCCGTATCGATTGTTTTCTAAATAAATTGAATATGACTAAAACCAAACTTTATACTTCCAGATCTATGTTATTGCGTGATTCAGAAGAATCTCCGTCATGGACCGATATTTCCAGACAAAGACTTCTTACGCCATCCGCAGTCGGCACAATAGATCAGGTTATGACTGTAGCAAGATTCGTCCGGTTTGAAAGTGTACGAATGTCCGGTTTATCCTCTAAAGTATTGATAATTGATGAGATTCATGCTTACGATGCCTTTATGATGGCCACCATTGAACGCTTAATTCAAATTTGTGATGTACTTGGTGTTCCTGTTATTTTATTATCAGCAACACTTCCAATTTCAACAAAAAAAAGACTTTTTTCCGCTGTCACTAAAAAAGAATTAAATCTCCACGAAGGATACCCTTTGATCTCATTCATTACAGATAAGAATTCTTTTTATGAACATCAGTCTCAGTCTTATGAAGCTGATAAACAAATAGAATGTGAATGTCATCCTGTTTTAGATAACCCTGATGCTATTGCCGATTTAGCAATTAAAAATATAAGCTACGGTGGCTGTGAATGTGTCATCATGAACACTGTATCAGAAGCAGTTTCAGTTTACGATACTATCAAAGCAAAAAAAGACAGCAGTTATGAAATTTTGCTATATCATGCCCGAATGCCGGAAACAACAAAAGATTTAAAAATGAAACAAATCCTAACTTGGTTTGGAAAAGACAGAACCAAACGGCCTGAAAAAGCAATTATTGTAGGAACGCAGGTACTGGAACAGTCTTTAGATGTTGATTTTGATTATCTAATCACAGCAATCTGCCCAATTGACCTTCTCCTGCAGAGAATTGGAAGATACCACAGACATAGTGATATTGGAACAATTAGAGAAAAAATAGATATAAAAAACTGCATCCAAGTACTAACTGCTGAAAATATGGAATATGGAAATACTGAATATATTTATGACAGGCAGTTCCTAATAAAAACAGAAGAAATAATTACTGCTAAACCGATTTTTTCCGTCCCTTCCTGTATTCCAGAAATGATTAACCAAGTATATGAATCACAAAATATACAGGATATAATAGATAAATCGACCTCTAATCTATATAATATCAACATTTCACATGGTTTTGAATTATATGATCGAAGAAATGATTTGTCTGACAGCCATATTGCAGTCCGTAAAAATGATGGTCCACAACAAATATCTGTAGCCATTTTATCTGATGAAGAAATTTCTTTTTTAAATAGCAGCAATTCCGAGAAAAACACAAAAGAAGTAATCGATTTATATAAACACCATGTTGTTTCTACTTATGAGTATCAAGTAAAAGATTTCAATTTTGCTATTATAGAAAGAGGAATATTTAAAGGAGTAAGAGCCGTCGCTACAGACAATTGTATCAGTAACTCTGGAGATAAAATTTTAAACATCAATGAAGAATACGGACTGGAAATATTAGCAAAATAAAAATGCTATTTTGCAAAAAATATGACATATTATAGTTATCAGAAGTTTTTACTTCATTTGTGCAATTTGCACAACGAGGTGTTTGGAGGGCCGCAAGCCCGCATAAACACTGAGTGTTTCCTCCCTACACGGGAGGGTGTATCGCCATCTATAGCCACAGCCAACGCCCAGGCATTAGTTTCCTCCCTACACGGGAGGGTGTATCGTGCTCACATAAATAAATACGAATCGAAAACCAAGTTTCCTCCCTACACGGGAGGGTGTATCGGGAGGTCGGTGGCGTACACTCGACATACTGACAGGTTTCCTCCCTACACGGGAGGGTGTATCATTCAACAGCTCCGCGCGCATCTGTTTAAGGGCGTTTCCTCCCTACACGGGAGGGTGTATCGTTAAATGTGGCTACCAGATCCTCTACTCCACCAGTTTCCTCCCTACACGGGAGGGTGTATCGGGCGACATAGCTCACCGTCTGGCTGCTATTAACGTTTCCTCCCTACACGGGAGGGTGTATCGATAATATATACAGAAGAAAGAAATCAGGCAGACGTTTCCTCCCTACACGGGAGGGTGTATCGGGCGTGTATCTGAAAGACGGGCTGAACCTCAGGGTTTCCTCCCTACACGGGAGGGTGTATCGATCGGTCGATATAATCCGAATGGTGGACGCTGGGTTTCCTCCCTACACGGGAGGGTGTATCGGTGATGGTTCCATAGCCCCATCTGCCCCCGTCCGTTTCCTCCCTACACGGGAGGGTGTATCGAAAAAGGGGCGATTATCCAGCAGTTTGTCTCCAGTTTCCTCCCTACACGGGAGGGTGTATCGTTGGGGACGTGGCATATATAGTGGAATCAAATCGTTTCCTCCCTACACGGGAGAGTGTATCGTAAATAAAATCTTGGAGGTATTAAATCTATGTTGAAAAAAAATATTATTTATTCATCTGCAGAACGTTGCCTTTATTGCAACGAAATCATTCCTGAGGGACGCATGATATGTCCAATATGTGAAGAAAAATTAATGTCTTTCAATCAAGGAAAAATTGATGCAAAACATACCGCTTCAAAACCATTCTTGCAAAAAATCTTCAACCAGCCATAATTTGAGACCTGCTCATGCTGGTCTCTTTTCTTATAAAAATCCGCTGACATCATCAAAATATTACATATTAAGATAAAAAGATAATGCAATAGAAACGGAGCTGATCTAGTGACAGAAAACAACCAGATAAATAAAACACCACAGGAAAATACGGAACAAAATCTGTTTTTGGATAATATAGACGCAGAAGAATTAGAGGCGGAAACAGAAGAATTGTTGCAGGAAGATTTGACTTCGGATACTGTCCTCGATGACTCTCTACGTATGTATCTGCGTGAAATCGGGGAAATCCCGCTACTCACTGTAGAACAGGAAATTGAACTTGCAAAGGCATTTGAACAGGGAGATACTACAGCACGGGAAAAACTGATTACGGCTAACTTGCGCCTAGTGGTATCCATTGCCAAGCGTTATACCGGACACGGGCTTGACATGGAAGATCTGGTGCAGTGTGGAAATATCGGGCTTATGACAGCCGTGGAAAAATTCGATTATTCAAAGGGCTTTAAATTCAGTACCTATGCAACCTGGTGGATACGGCAATCCATTACCCGGCATATAGCTGACCAGGGACGTGATATCCGGCTACCAGTCCATGTCAATGAAAAAATCTTTAAATACCAGCAGGCCAAACGAATTTTCATTCAGGAACATGACCGTGTCCCAACTATTCCTGATATAGCGAATATGCTGGGATGGACTGAAGATTATGTGGAAAAAATTCAGACCGTATCCATGGGATCCACTTCATTAAACACACCGATAGGGGAAGAAGAGTCTTCTGAATTAGGAGAATTTGTTATGGACCAGAACGCTGCAGCTGCTGATGATATCATCGAAAATTATGAACTGCGGAAAATTCTGGATGAACTGATGTCCGGCCTGACGAAACGGGAAAAGGGTGTCCTTATTGAACGCTTTGGGCTTGATGACGGGGTACCAAAGACACTGGAAGAAGTTGGGAAAATGTATGGGGTGACAAGGGAACGCATCCGCCAGCTTGAAGCAAAAGCGCTTCGGAAAATAAAGTATTCCAGAAAAGCGGTAATGCTTAAGGGATACGTTGATGATAAAACACTCCTGAATAGATATCAGCGTTTTCAACGGGTTGCAAGGTGATCTATCATGAGCATTGAACACTTTGTTTATAAATATGTTTCCGAAAATAAAATCATATATGTTGGAAAAGTCGATTCCGATCTGAAGCGGAGAGTGGAAGAACACGCAAAAGAAACAAAGTTTCTTCCATATTTGGAAAACGCTGAGATATATTGTATGCGACTTGCAAACTCCACGGAAACTACTATTCTGGAACTGTATCTGATCAATAAATATAAGCCGGTCTTAAATGTAACTGCCAAATACGAAGGTGTGTCAAATATCCATATCCAGGAGCCTGAGTGGATTCCATACAATCAATACCTAAGGCAAAAAGAAGATGTGCCTGCTGAAGAAAAACTGCTGAATATCCAAAAAGAAATATATTTCTGGGAACAGGTTCTATTCCATATCGGTAAAGACATATCTGCTGGATATAAAATCCCAAGCACGCTGGTACTTAATGCAAAGCTGTGCCCGAATCCGGTGCCGCTTGGAATCCAGGCTGATTCCCAGGAACCTGTCAGCATCCTGTCTTTTTCAGGCACTCTTGGAAATACCGTTTTCTGTACCTTCCGGTCTGTATCAGAACAAACCATAACATATTTGGAAAGGTATCTGCTTTATCTGGAGCGAAAAGAAAACTCCCTGAAAAAGGAAATTCCAGCAAAACATTATTATTGAGCACAGGCAAATGGCACTTTGTCTGTGCTTTTTTTTGCTGTAATTTTCAAAAAAATACATATTAAAAATAAAAGAAAAGAGGTGAAAAATCTTGGAAAACCGCTCGAACGTCTATAAATCCAATGCAGATCTGGCACTGTCCGTATACAAACAGACCAGAACCAGATATGCGCAGTTCAAAATTGGAATTCTGTTTTGTCTGCTGCTGGCTGGATGTATGGCTTATGACATCTATAACCAGTATCTCTGGATTGAATTTGGATGCAGCAGCCTGAATATAGCCATCCATGCAATTGTTTTCCTTATTCTTGCAGCGCTGGCTGTCCTTTCTGTTTTCTATCTGTTATCCGGAGGAAAGAAGGAACTGCTTGGAAAGCAGAAAGAATGTTTATTTCTGTATGATGACCATTTGATGCTTTATTATATGCTCCCAAAGGGCAGTTTTAAGGTTTTCAAAAATAACATCTATTACTGTGACATCCGGGATATCGAATATGACGCTAATAAAAAGCGGATTGTGATCAAATCTGACTGCCAGATACAAAAGGCAGCCTCCGTTTCCGCAATGAAATCGGATACCGGTATCAAGCTGGAGGACAAGGAAAACTGTACTACATTCATTTATGAAAAATATGAAGCGTTTGATGAAATCATGAAAAATATTGAAGGCCTGTCACTGAAAAAAATCAGGAGTGACAGTGCGCTGTATTAGAAAGGAGTACCAATGTTATCAGAAAAAGCTGTTTTTGGATATGTATCCGCAATCCTGAAAGAAAAACTCGTTCCAGAAAAATTTGTTCCTGTTATGGCTGGAGTTCTCTCCAGAGCCTATTATAACCAGGATGCTGGTTGCATGGAAATCGTAACAAACACCTATGTAAAAAAAGAAATCGCAAAAAAAGCGGGCATGAAAAGCCCTGGGCCGGTAGGCAGCGGATTAAATAAGCTCACCGAAGCCGGATTTTTAACCTGTATCGAAAACGGAGTATACCGGCTTAATCCATCCTATTTTGGATCACGTCCATGGACTGAAATTCTGGAAATCCGCATTCAGAGATGCTTTGGGACAGAAGAGAAGATTCAGCTACTGGCAGTGTACAGCGACCATACGGAAGAACTTGTGGAAAATGAAGAAACCGCTGACAATGATCCAGCTGAGAGCAGCAACGAAACACTGCCTGAAGCAGAAGACGATGGTCAGATTGTTCGCCCAGCAGAAAATGCGGAGTTGCCATTTGATTGATCTAAAAAAGCCACTGCGTAATGCGGTGGCTTTCTTAACGCTATCATTTCTTATTCTCCAGCAGGGCAGCAACCCCTTCCGGGTATAGTCCATCAAACCAGAGCCATACCTCAAAACGGTTTGTGCCAACTGAAAAATCAAGGAAACAATCCTCAATTTCATCATCGTCATTGGTTGGAATTTCTCCAAATAACTGCCAGAGTTTTTCCAGCTCGTCGCTTGCAAAAGAAACGGAATCTTTCTGGCGAAAAACTCCAAGATATTCTTTGCTTTTACAGCGTGGGCAGCATTCATCGTCTGGAAAAATAAATTTCGGATCATTGCCAATCCAGTGGCATTTACTGCATCGATAGACAATCATTTATAAATCCCTTCTTCCCAATGATTCTTGTTGTTCAAGAAAAGCTGGACAATTTCTTCCGGTGCCTTGTCAATCTGTGGTGCTTCATCCGAATCCTCAAAATCATCGGCACAGAGTTCAAACCATGGATGGTCATCCTCAGTCTCTGTATCGTCAATTTTCTCTTCCGGGAACCCTACCTTTGATGGAATAAACCAGCCTCCATCAAAAAGGGATCCGATAATCGACTGGATCTGTTCCGTTGAATATCTGCCCGGAACAATTATAAAATTTGCTTTTTTATAATTCGATGCGTCACGGTAAAGATAATTGATCCGGGTTGTCTGTCTCAACTGGTAATAATAACTGACATCCCTGTTTTCAGGAACCAGTCCGTTATCCGTCCAGGCTGCAGGTTCTATTTCCCTTTCATCATAAT
>CAKPKI010000062.1 GCA_934167135.1 uncultured Clostridia bacterium | reverse complement strand
GGTGGGGATATATCTAAATTATATAACATAGATATCACAAACTATGAATATGCGGCAGTAAAAGAAAAATATGGATGTTGGTTAATAAGGCCAGACTATATAAATGCTGGAATGTTATTATTAAATATGAAAAAAATAAAAGAAACAAAGCTACTAGAAAAAGCTAGAGAAAGAATAAAAAACAAAAAAATGTTATTTGCAGACCAAGATGCAATATTTTGGTCAACAACCAAAAAAAGGCTTATACCAAGAATATATAATGAGCAATCAAAATTCAATAAAAAAGACACAATAATCTGTCATTTCTGTAAAAGGCTAATGTTTTTGCCATACCCACATACAGAAAACTTTAAACAATGGAATATAGAAGAAGTTCACAAGGTTCTAAAATGTTATTATTTTGACAAAGACTTAGAGGAATATTTAAAATTAAAAGAAGAATATAATACAAGAATGAAAGAGGAAGTTTAAATGGAAAAATATCAAGAAATAATACCAATATTCTTTGCAGTTGATGATAAATATGTACCATTTCTAGCGGTAACATTGCAATCATTAGTAAATAATGCATCAACAGAATATTATTATGTAATAAAAGTTTTATATACTAGTATGAGCGAAGAAAGTAAAGAAAAAATAAGTAAATACACAAGGGAGAATATAAATATAGAATATGTAGACTTAAATTATTATATAGAGAAAATAAAAGAAAAATTATACACAAGAGATTACTTTTCAATGACAACATATTTTAGGTTATTTATCTCAAACCTATACCCACAATACAACAAGGCAATATATCTAGACTGTGATGTTGTTTTATTAAAAGACATAGCAGAACTATATAATATAGACATTGGAGATAATTTATTAGGAGCAGTACCAGATGATATAATTCAAAAAAATGAAGTATTTCAAGAATATGTAGAAAAAGTAGTAGGAGTTGCTAGTTATAAAACATATTTTAATGCTGGAATGTTAGTGATGAATTTAGATGAACTTAGAAAATTTCAATTTCAAGAAAAATTTTTATATTTGCTAGAAAACATAAAATTTTCTGTAATCCAAGATCAAGACTATTTAAATAGAATATGTAAGGGTAGAGTAAAACTAATAGAAACTGCTTGGAACTTAATGCCAACAGCGAGTGATGATATGAAAGAAGAAGACATTAAATTAATACACTATAATTATCAATACAAACCATGGCACTATGACGATATAAGATTTGGAAAGTATTTTTGGGAATTAGCAAAGCAAACAGAATATTATAATGAAATAAACAAAATTAAAGAAAACTTTACAGATGAAATGAAATATCAAGATAGAAAAGCAGATATTGCACTAAGAGAGCTTGCACAAAAAGAGTCAGACTGTGTAGGCGATGACAGAATGTATAAAAATGTACAGGTAACAGAAAAGTCACAAGAAAGAATAGAAATACTAGAAAAAATAAAACAACTTGAAAAAGAAGGAAAATTTGATGTAGATGCAGAAAACGATCCACCAACAATAGAGTTAACGCCAGAAAATGTAGATTACCTAAAAACAAAAAGGACAAATAAATGGAAAAACAAATTTGCGAATAAACTTGGCGAAAAATTTCTAGATGCAATAATAAAAGACAATAAACTAATAATAAAAGATGTAGAAGGACTTGAATATCTAAGTGAAATGAAAAATGGAGCTCTAATTACATGTAATCACTTCAATCCATTTGATTCATTCACAATAGAAGAAATATTCTCATTATCAGGACAAAGAAAAAAGAAAAAATTATATAAAGTAATAAGAGAAGGAAATTACACAAATTTCCCAGGATTTTATGGATTTCTATTTAGAAATGCAGATACATTACCATTAAGTTCAAATACAAGAACAATGATAAAATTTATGAAAGCAGCAGATACAATCTTAAAAAGAGGAGATTTTATATTAATTTATCCTGAACAAAGTTTATGGTGGAATTATGAAAAACCAAAGCCATTAAAAAATGGAGCATACAAAATAGCAACAAGAAGTAATGTACCAGTAATACCAATATTTATAACAATGAAAGACAGTAATCTTATTGGAGATGACGGATTTCCTATAAAAGAATATTATGTACATATAGAAAAACCAATTTACCCAGATGTGACATTATCTGAAAAAGAAAATGTAGAAGAAATGAAAAATAAAAATTTCGAAGTTTGGAAAAACATATATGAAGAATTTTATGGAATTCCATTAGAATATACAACAGTAAAAGAGGAAGTAAATGAAGAAATCTAAACAAGTTAATTACTATAAAGATGAATTAAATGACGAATTCTCAGGAGCAAAAATCACACCAAGGATTATAGATGAAAACTATAAATATATACACAAAAATCCTTTGTGGGATTTTTGTTCTTTTCTATTGCAAAATATATTAAGCATGCCAATAAAACTTATTTATGGGAAATTCAAGCTAAAAATAAAATATATAGGAAAAGAAAAATTAAAGTCATATAAAAAAGATTCATACTTTGTGTATCTGAATCATACACAGGTATTTGCAGATGTATTTATTCCAAGTTTGCCGATGTATCCTAAAAGAAATCATTTTATTGTAAATCCAGAAAATGTTTCAATGAAGTTTTTAGGAAATTCAATTCAATTACTTGGAGCGATACCAATTCCAAATAATAAAAATGGCATGAAAAATTTTATAAATGCAATTGAGACACATATAGATAGAGGACATCCAATAACAATCTATCCAGAAGCACATATTTGGCCATTTTACACAAAAATAAGACCATTTAAGGCAGTATCTTTTAAATATCCTGTGCAATATAAAAAACCTACATTTTGTATGACAAATACATATCAAAGTTATGGAAAAAATAAAGTTAAGATGGTAACATATATTGATGGGCCATTTTATCCAAAAGATGGATTAAACCTACAAGAACAAAAACATGATTTGCGAAATCAGGTTTATAATTGCATGGTAGAAAGAAGCAAAAATAGTAATATTGAAATAATAGAATATAAAAAAGTAGAAGAATAAAACCCAAAATCACTTTAGGTTTTATTCTTCTATTATTTCAGAAACATCTTCAATTAAAGAAAGATTTTTTAATAATAAATTTTTGTTAAATCCTTTTTTATTGTAATGTCCAACAATTTTTAATAATGTAGAATTGTCTTCATTATCAGGTGATTCAACTTTTTTCATTTGTTTAATATCAATATTAGAATTACTTAATAGTTTTTCTATTTTAGATAATGCTATGTCAGAATTTTTTGATATTTCAACTTGTAAATTTAATAAATCAAAATGGTCCAATTTGTCAGATAATTTATATGAATATGAAAGTATTACATAAACAATAAGAGTTGTAACAATTCCGCCTAAATAAAATCCAGCTCCAATACTTAATCCTATACATGTGACAGCTAAAAGCCCAGCGGCAGTGGTTAAGCCCTTAACATTGAATCCATCTCTTAAGATTGTACCTGCACCAATAAAACCAATTCCTGATAATAGTTGGGCTGGAATCCTTGAAGGGTCAATATCATATTCTCGTGACATGTATTCCCCACATAACATTATTAAAACAGCACTTATTCCAACTAAAGCATGAGTTCTAAATCCAGCTGGTTTACTCCAAGATGAACGTTCTAATCCTATAATTCCAGCTAACATAAAACCTAATATTAATTTTATGATTGATTGGCATTCAAATGAATTGAAAATATTTAAAATAAAATCCATGTATATAGCTCCTTTCTTTGTATTTTTATAATATAAAGTAACAGTAGTATTATATCATAAAATACAATATATTGCAAAATAAATGAAATTGTGCTATTATTATCATAAAAATTACAAGAAAAGAGAAAATTATGATAAGATTAAATAATATAAAAATAAGAGAAAATTTAAATGATATAGAAGTATTAAAAATTGCAATTGAAAAAAATAAAATAAAACAAGAAGAAATAAAAGAATGGTATATTTATAAAAAATCAATAGATGCAAGAAAAAAAGAAGACATTTATTATAATTATTCAATTAATATTAAATTAAAAGATGATAAAAAAGAGAAAAAAATTGGGAAAATAAAAGAAGAAAAATGGCCCAATATAGAGGTTAAAAGAAAAAGTCAATATAATCCAATTATTGTAGGAATGGGACCAGCAGGACTTTTTGCAGGACTTTTATTAATTGAAAATGGAATAAAACCAATAATTATTGAAAGAGGAAAATGTGTAGAAGAAAGAATAAAAGATGTAGAAAATTTTGCGAAAAATAGAAAATTTAAAACAGAATCAAATATTCAATTTGGAGAAGGCGGAGCTGGAACATTTTCAGATGGAAAGTTAAATACGGGAAATTCAACCAATATATATTCACAAAAAGTATTAAATGAATTTGTAAAATTCGGTGCTCCAAAAGAAATTTTATATACAGCTAAACCACATATAGGTACAGATAATTTAAGGAAAATAGTAAAAAATATAAGAGAATATATTATTTCAAAAGGAGGAAAAGTTTTATTTAATACTAAGGTTACGGATTTTGAAATAAAAAATGGAAAAATAAAAGCAGTTATTTGTGAAAAAGATAAAATTGAAACAGATACAGTAATTTTGGCAATAGGTCATAGTGCAAGAGATACGTTTAAAAAATTACATGAATTAGGAGTAGAAATACAACCTAAAAATTTTGCTATAGGTACGAGAATAGAACATTTACAAAAAGATATAAATAGAGCTCAATATGGAGAAAATGTAAAATTGAATTTACCAGTGGCAGATTATAAATTAGTTTATCATGCTAAAAACGGTAGAACATGCTACACATTTTGCATGTGTCCTGGAGGACAGGTTATGGCTTCAAATTCAGAAGAAAATTCTATAGTTACAAATGGAATGAGCAATTTTGCACGAGATGGAGAAAACTCAAATAGTGCATTGCTTGTAAATGTTACAGTAGATGACTATTATAAAAATTCTCCTTTAGATGGAATGTATTTTCAAGAGAGTTTAGAAAAGAAAGCGTTTGAACTAGGTGGAAAAAACTATAACGCTCCAGTTCAAAGAGTAGAGGATTTTTTGGAAGGACATAAAACAAAAGAATTCGGTAGGATAAAACCAACATATATGCCAGGAGTAACTGGGGCTGATTTGAATGAGATTTTACCTCAGTTTGTTTCAGAAACAATGAAAGAAGCAATTGTTGAGTTAGATAAAAAATTGCATGGTTTTGCTGATAAAGATGCAGTTTTAACAGGAGTTGAAACTAGAAGTTCTTCACCTGTACAAATTATAAGAGATAAAGAGTCTTTAAATTCGGTGAATGTTAAAGGTTTATATCCTTGTGGAGAAGGTGCTGGATATGCGGGTGGAATTATGACTGCTGCAATTGATGGGCTAAGGTGTGCGATGAAAGTGTTGAATGACTATAAACAATATTGACATACTTATTAAATATGATATAATAGATATAAAACTAGATGTACAATGTATTTTGAAGTATGCTTACTTGAAAGGAGGATAATAAAAAAATAAATATTGTTGGAAAAAGCAGAACAGTCACAAGAGAAGACAGGAGGAAAAAGTGAAGCGGTTAAAATTTGTAGTAATAGGAATTATTTTGATTACAATGATGTTTCCAATTGAAACTTTTGCAGAGAAACATCAAGATATTGTAAGTAACAAGTTTTATTACATTAAACATGTAGAAAGTGGTCGTTTATTAGATATTGATTCCGAGCATGTAAATGATAATGGGACACAACTCCAAATTTGGGATAAGTGGACTGGGCATCAAAATCAGGTATTTGGGTTAGTAGATACAGGAAGAGGATGGAAAATCTATACATATCCGTCAAAAAAGATTCTTGAAGTACGAAATAGCTCTCATAGTGACTATACAGAAGTTGCACAATGGGATGATCATAATAAGATGTGCGGATGTTGGAACATTATATATAATTCAGATGGAACAATATCATTTCAAAATTGCGAATCTGGATTATATATGAATGTATTCAATAATAATACTGTTAATGGATCTAAAGTTATACAATATCACTCTGACGAAACAACAGCAGAAAAATTTGAGTTGCAAATGATTAAAATGAAAGATGTTTTAAGTGCAAGTTGGGTACGAAAAATTTCAGATAATGAAATCAAATGGTCTGATATTGGACAAAACTTTAATATAATTAATATGACTGAGTGGAGTAAAGAAAGGAAGTATCCTACAGAAGGGCATGAATATTTGCAGAAAATTGAGTATATGGATCCAAAAACTGTCGGCGAGATTATAAAATCTAGAGCTTATGTAAATGATGCATGGACTCAGATAAAAGAAGTTGTTACTGGAGAGGCGACCCAAGAAACGATAACAATGGTTTTAAACAAACTTGGAATAGGTGAAGTACCGTTCTTAGGAGGTGGGCTTTCCATACTAGAGGTAATTTGGAACAACGAGAAAAATAAAGACTGGAACAATTTCCTTGATACAGTACAATATGATAGTAACGGTAGATGTTCAGGAATAATAATTTATTCTTATAAATGTATAACAAAAAATAAAACTTATGGAAAAAAATACAATGCAACTGTAGGCACAATTGAAGAAAAAATTGTAATTGCAGATTATGAAAAGAAAGTATATCAACGGTGGAGTGGAGATGATTTCGAAACGGTTCGCTATAATACTAATAATATGAAGGGAGCATGGGAGTACAATTTTAAGTAAGCTAGGATACCCGTAAAATTATAATTAATTTTACGGGTTACCTTTATTTATATAAAAAATGAGGAGGAAATATGAAAAAAATATATGTAATATTGTTTTTGATAATTGTAATAATTGGGCTAAATATATATGTTTATTTTAATAATAAAATGCCTACACAAGAATTAAGTGAATCTGAAATAAAAGAATTATTTTATAATATAAAAAAATATAATAATATATATGTTGAAACAATAACAGAAGGTGAGAATTTTAAACAGGTATCTAAAAGGTATCAAAAAAATGGAATTATATTAACAAAAGAACCTGATGAAAAAAATACATATATATATTGGGTTAATACTAATACAAATGAAAGTTTAGTAATACAAGAAGGACATAAAGTTTGGTATAAATCAGAAATAGATGATGAAGATAAAAACAATTACAAATTTATAGAGTATGAAAAATATAATAAAGCGAAATGTGCAGTAGTTCAAATAACAACAGGAAACAATGAAACAAATAGAAATACAAATGACATAGAAGGTAAAGCTTGGGTGGACCTAAAGACAGGAGTAATATTGAAAATGGAATATAAAAATGATCAAGGAGAAGAATATAAATCGTATTCAAATATAATTTTGAACAAAGTTAAAGATGAGGATATTGTTAAACCAAATTTAGAGGGATATACAGAATGGAAAATGGAACAAAATTAATAATAGATAGAAGAATGAGAAAAATAGAAAAGCAAAAATTGACAGAACTAGGATATAAATTGATAGAAATAGACAAAAGTACTAAAGTTTACCCAGAAATATCATCACATGTTGATATATTTACATGCAAAATCGGGAAAAAAATTATTATTGAACCAACCAAATACCAAAGGATATTAGAGCAAAATTTATATGCAGAAAAAAACATAATAAAGGGACAAGAAGAAATACAAGAAAAATACCCAGCAGACATAAAGTATAATGTTTGCACAATAGGAAAAAGAGCGATACATAATTTTAAATATACAGATAAGAAATTAAAACAATTATTAATAGATAATAAATATGAATTAATAAACACAACACAGGGCTACACAAATTGCTCAATTGCAGTAATTAACGACAATTCAGCAATAGTTTCTGACAAAGGACTATATAAGATATTAAAATTTCATGGAATTGACACTTTATTGGTGAAAAATAATTTAGATATAAAATTATTAAATGGAGAAAAGTATAGTAATAAGAAAGGATTTATTGGTGGATGTATTTCAAGAATTTGTGACAAAATTATTGTATTTGGAGATTTAAATAAAATAGACACAGATAGTAAGATAAGGAAATTTATAATAAGTAAAAATCTAAAAATAATTGAATTCGAAACACTAGATGTTATCGACTATGGAGGGTTAATAGAGATATAAAATGGAAATGTTAAAAATTAAAGACTTATATATACCAACTGAAATAAAAAACTATAAAACATCTAAATCTATAAGAATATACTTTAAAGGCAATATATTAAATATTACTAAACCAACAAGCCTATCTAAAAAGAAACTTTTAGAAATACTAAAAGAACAGGAAGAGGAAATTTATAATAAATATAGAAGAATTTTAAATTCTGAGGTAGACTCAATAAAACAATGGAAAACAGGAGAAAAGATATATTATCAAGGTAAAGAAAATGAGGTAATAAGAAAGTATTCAAATTCAAAACAAATAAAGATTAGCTTGCAAACTGATAAAAAATTGTTTATAATAGAAGTGCCAGAAGGATTAGAACAAAATGTTATTAAAGAAAATGTTTATATAGCAAAAAAAAATTTACTAAAAAATAATACAGAAGTTTTGATAGCAAAAAAACTACCATATTGGAGTAAAATAACAGGGCTTGAATATAATGAATTTAAAATAAGAGATGCTACAACTAGGTATGGAAGTTGTATGCCAAGCAAACAAAATGTATATTTTTCATCAAGACTAATAATGTTACCAGAAGATAAGGTTGACGCAATAATTGTACATGAATTGTGCCATATGAGGTATAAATATCATAATAAAGAGTTCTACGATTTAGTAAAAAGTTATATACCTAATTATAAAGAAATAGATGAATGGTTAAAACAAAATGGAAAAATAATTATGTTTTAAAAAAGAATACTATAAAAGGAGTGGTTTGAAATGTTAAAAGAAAAATTAATGGAAGATTTAAAAGAATCAATGAAAAACAAAGATACTGTGAGAAAAAACACAGTTCAAATGGTAAGAGCATCAATATTGCAAATTGAAAAAGATAAGGGAATAGAAGTTGAGGACAGTAAAATAATAGACATAATAGCAAAAGAAGTAAAAACAAAAAAAGATGCCTTAAAAGATTTTGAAAAAGCAGAAAGACAAGATTTAATAGACTTAACAAATAGAGAAATTGAAGTACTTCAAGAATATTTGCCGAAACAATTAAGCAGAGATGAAGTAAAAGCAGAAGTTGAAAAAATAATTTCTGAAATAGGTGCAACATCAATGAAAGATATGGGAGCAATCATGAAAGAAGCAAAAGCAAAGATGGGTGCATCAGCAGAAGGAAAAACAATAAATGAAGTTGCAAAAGAAATTATGGGATTATAAAAAATTAATGTATTGAAAAAAATAAATAGAATGAGAATAAATTTGAAAAAGAGAGAAATAATATAATAAGCATATATTTTTGGAAAAATTTGAACTCATATGGGGTTGCAATTTAAATAAAAATATGCTAATATATTAATAACAAAAACGAAATAAACAAACCCTGCATAGTACGTGTAGCACAGAATTTTTAGAACCTACAAGTTTAAAGAGGGGCCCAAACTTTGAGTATGGCGTGCAAGCTTACACTTTCGAGTAGTAAGAAGCCCAGGAATATTCAAGCAGGCACCCACCTGTCGAAGACAGGTCCTTAAAAATTCAAACAACTTACGGCTAAGGCGGGGATTGTTTGTTTATGTATAATAAAGTAAGAGAAATAGGGGGAATTATATAGATGCAAAATAAAGAAGAAAATAGTAATAAAATACATTGTATCTTTAAAGAAGATGCAAAAGAATTTAAAGAAGTACTAAAGGATGCATTTATAGATTTTGTGAAAGAAAAAGAAAATAAAAGAGAAGTATTTGAAAAGAATGATAAAAATAGTTAAAAGTTTAAATAAATCGCCGAAAGGCGATTTATTTATTAAAATGGTTGGAAATTATAAAAGACGACACCACGGATATTAGCTTTCCAACCATCTGGAAAAGGAATGGTTGCAAAACCATAAGCAATTTTTTCCGCTTGTTTATAAGAAGGAGAAGATTTTGGGAGAGCACCTGTGACT
>CAKPKI010000061.1 GCA_934167135.1 uncultured Clostridia bacterium | reverse complement strand
ACTGATGATTTATTAAAATTTAGAAGAAAAGAAATATTAAATAATAGTGGCAGTATATCTCATAAAGAAGCAGTAGAGAAAGCAGAAAAAGAGTATGAAAAATTTAGAGTTATACAAGATCAAAAATATATTTCTTCAATGGATGAATTTTACAATAAATATTTAAATGAAAATAAAGAGAAAAAATGATGAATCCATCTGATAGTGCAGGGAGGTAAAAGTGATGAAAAACTATATATGTAAAATTGCTACTATTGAAGAAATGAATAAAAAATGGGATTATGAAATATCGGTGGCAACTAAAAAAGGAAATTGGATTATTTGGAAAGAACAAAACATTAAAAATTATAAAAATGGTAAAATTATTCCTTACTATGGAATAATTAATGACCAAATAATATGTGAAGCTACTGCTGTATTAACTAGCGATATTGTTCAAAATAGTAATAAATTAGTAGATGATACAACTGCATACTTGACTGCTTTTAGAACAAACAAAGAATACGAAGGAAAAGGATATTTTTCTATATTGTATAAATTTATGGAAGAAGATTTAAAAAATAAAGGTTATACTGTATTAACATTAGGAGTGGAACCTGAAGAAATAAGAAATAAAGAGATATATAAACATTATGGATTTGTAGAACATATTAAAAATGCTAAAGAAGTATATCCAGATGGAACAGAAATAGATGTTGAATATTATGGTAAAAAATTAAAATAAAAAGGAAGTGATTTAAATGGATATGTATCAAAAAAGAAAAATGAGACAAGAAAAGAAAAATAATGATAGTCAAGAAAGTTTTTCAAAAGTTTCCATTTCGTGGTTTCCCGGACATATGGCCAAAACCAGAAGACAAATAACAGAAGACCTAAAATTAATAGATATAGTTGTAGAGATTTTAGATGCAAGGATACCAATATCAAGTCAAAATCCAGACATAAAAGAAATAACAAAAAACAAAAAAAAGATAGTAGTATTAAACAAATGTGATTTAGCAGATGAAAGAGAAAGTATAAAATGGTCAGAATATTTCATAAAACAAGGAAACAAAGCAGTAATAGTAAACTCAAATAATGGAAAAGGCATAGAAGAAGTAATAAGACAAATTCAAAAAACAATGCAAGAAGAAAACAAAGCATATGCAGATAAAGGAAGAATAGGAAGAAAAATCAGAGTAATGATTGTGGGAATACCAAATGTTGGGAAATCATCATTTATAAACAGGATAGCGAAAAAAAACTCTGCAAGTGTTGCAAATAAACCAGGAGTAACTAAACAAAAACAGTGGATAAGAGTAAATGATGAAATAGAACTTATGGACACACCAGGAGTATTATGGCCTAAATTCGAAAGCAACGAAGTCGCACTAAATTTAGCTTATACAGGAACAATAAAAGACACAATATTAGAAATAACAGAAGTTGCATATAATTTAACAAAATATTTATTAAAAGAGTATAAGGAAAATTTAATAGAAAGATATTCATTAAATGAAGAAAATATTAATAATATACTAAAACAAGAACAACCAGAAAACGAAAATATATACGAGATTATGCAACTTATAGGCAAAAAGAGGGGAGCTATAGTTTCTGGCGGAAATATAGATGATGATAAAACTTCTAGGATTATATTAGATGACTTTAGAAGCGGAAAAATAGGGAAAATAACATTAGAAAAAGTCATAATAAAGCATTGACTTATTAGCAAATAGAGTATATAATATCAATATAGTTTTATTAGGAGGACAAGTCACGAGAATGGAAAAGAATATGTTTTCGATTAATGAAAATAAATATACACAAATGACAGACGAAAAATTAATAGAAAATATAAAAAATGATGATCATATAGCATTAAATTGTCTAATTAAAAGATATAGTGAAATAGTAAATATGAAAGCCAATAAGTTTTTTATAATAGGAGCAGAAAAAGAAGATATAATACAAGAAGGAATGATAGGACTATATAAGGCAGTTAAAGCATATGATACTCAAAAACAAAATTCATTTAAAACATTTGCCAATATGTGTATAGAAAGACAACTAATTACAGCAGTAAAAAATTCAAATAGACAAAAACATATCCCATTAAACTCATCAATATCATTAAATGCGTCAGCCTATGATGATAATGAAGACATGGATAAGATTGATATACTTAATATTAAAGCATTAGACGATCCTTCAGATATAATTGCAGAAAAAGAATATTTTCAAAATATTGAAAACAGAATAAAAAAATCATTAAGTGAATTTGAATTACAAGTTTTACACGAATATGAAAAAGGAAAAACATATTCAGACATAGCCAATGAACTAAATTAAAAAGTAAAATCAATAGATACGGCAATTCAAAGAATAAGAAAAAAGGCAAATAAAATAAAAAATAATATTAATTAATTATAATATAATTGAAAATTTTTACTAGAAATACTTGAAATATAAGATTTTAATAAAGTGATGAATGTACACAAAACAATTTAGGATTTTTGAGTTTTATAATAAAAGGCTTATATATCAAGGATTTCTATGTATTAATATATAATAAAATATTATTTTGTAATGCATTTTTGACATTATTATAAAAAAGACTTGAAAAAAAGAAAAAATAACAGTATAATGAAAACATGCAGCTGTAGCTTAATTGGATTGAGCATTCGGCTACGAACCGAAAGGTTGCAGGTTCAAGTCCTGTCAGCTGCACCAAAAACACTTAGAAATAAGTGTTTTTTTTACAACAATATAAAAATGAAAGGAAGAAATAAAATATGGAAAAAGTAAGAGGATTTGAAATTGCAAAAGGCTTTGAAGATAAAAATATAAAATTACCAGAAAGAAAAACAAAATATTCAGCAGGATATGATGTAGAAGCAGCAGAAGATGTAACAATACCAGTATTCAAACCAGGAGTAAAACCAACATTAGTAAAAACGGGGTTAAAAGCATATTGTCAAGAAGATGAATATTATATGTTAGTAAATAGAAGTTCTAATCCTGGGAAAAAAGGATTAGTTTTAGCAAATAGTATCGGAATAGTAGATAGTGACTACTATGGAAATGAAAGTAATGATGGACACTTTATGTTTGCATATTATAACTTTTTTGACCACGAAGTTCAAATAAAAAAAGGAGATGTAATAGGACAAGTAATATTTGCAAAATACTATAAAGTTGATGATGATAAAGCAGAGGGAATAAGAACTGGAGGGTTTGGATCTACAAATAAATAGAATATAAAAACAAGAAAAAAAACTAGAAAAAATGGCAAAAATTTTGACTTTTGCCATTTTTTATGATATAATAATAAAGGTTTAAGAAATAACAAAACATAGGATTTAAAACCAAAAATAAAGACTTGGAAGGAGTGACTTGCATGTATAATGTAGGGGACAAAGTTGTATACCCAATGCACGGAGCTGGAGAAATAGTTGGGATAGAAGAAAGAGAAATATTGAATGAAAAGCAATCATATTATATATTAAAAATGCCAGGAGAAGTAAAAGTAATGGTGCCAACATCAACAGCAGAAGAACATGGTATTAGAAATGTAATTGATAAATCAGAGGCAGAAAAAGTTATAAATGTTTTAGAACAAGACGAAACAGAAATGGAAAAAAACTGGAACAAAAGATATAGAGAAAATATGGATAAAATGAAAAGTGGAAATATATATGAAATAGCAGATGTAGTAAGAAATCTAAGCTTTAAACAAAAAGAAAAAGGACTATCTACAGGTGAAAAGAAAATGTTACATAATGCAAAACAAATATTAGTAAGTGAACTTGTATTAGCAGAACATGCAACACAAGATGAAGTTGAAGAATTAGTTAACAATAAAATAAATGCATCATTTGCAATGTTTAAAACAGATGTAGATATGGAAGTTAATGCAGAAAGCATAGTAAATAAATTCATACCATTTGAAGATGAAAACAATTCATCACAAAACGCATAAAAAAATCGAATAAAGAAAGAACTATAATTTAATTGTAAAATTATGGTTCTTTTTTTTAATTAAAAATAAAAAACTATATTGTAAATTAAAAATAAGTATGATAATATGATATCAAAATGAGGTGAAGCAAATGATATATACTATAACATTTAATCCAGCATTAGACTATATATCACAAGTAGATAACTTTGAAATCGGAAAAATAAATAGAACAAAAACGGAAAAAATATTAGCAGGAGGAAAAGGGCTAAATGTTTCTACAGTACTAAAAAACTTAGGAATAGAAAACACTGCTTTAGGCTTTATAGCGGGATTTACAGGAGAAGAACTAAAAAAGAAAATAGAACAAAAAGGAATAAAAACAGATTTTATAAAAGTAAGAGATGGAATAACAAGAATAAATGTAAAAATAAATTCACAAGTAGAAACAGCATTAAATGGAAACGGACCTAATATAACAGAAGAAAATATAAAAGAACTATTAGAGAAAATAAATAATATAAAAACAAAAGATGTGGTAATATTGGCTGGAAATATACCAAGATGTATAAATAATAATATATATGAAATAATATGTAAAAAACTAAAACAAAGTAAAGTTAAATTTGTAGTAGATGCAACAAAAGAGTTATTAATAAATGTATTAAAATATGAACCATTTCTAATAAAACCAAATAAAGAAGAATTAGAAGAAATTTTTATGGAAAAAATAAATAGTAAAGAAGATATAATAAAACATGCAAAACAACTTCAAAAAATGGGAGCACAAAATGTACTAATATCATTAGGAGGAGAAGGAGCAATATTAGTAACACATGATAAAAAAGACTATTACTTAAAAGCACCAAAAGGAAAAGTAATAAATACAGTTGGTGCAGGAGACTCCATGGTAGCAGGGTTTATTGCTGGATATGAAAAAAGTGGAGATTTTGAAAAAGCTTTTAAAATGGGAATTGCTACAGGGAGTGCAAGTGCATTCTCAATGGAATTAGCAACAGAAAAAGAAGTAGCACACCTATTAAAAGAAATAGACTAAGTTCTAAATGAACTATACGAAAGAAAGGAATGATTGTAAAAATGAAAATTACAGACTTACTGAGTACAAATGCTATAAAAATTAATGGTATAGCCAAAAATAAAGAAGAACTCATTGATCAAATGATAGAACTAATGACTAATAATGGAAATATAATAAACAAAGAAGAATATAAAAAAGTAGTTCTAAAAAGAGAAAAAGAAGGTTCAACTGGAATTGGTGAAGGAATTGCAATACCACATGGAAAAACAGACGCAGTTTCAAAACCAGGATTATCAGCAATGGTAGTTCCAAACGGAGTAGAATTTAATTCACTAGATGGACAACCAGTAAAACTAATATTTTTAATAGCAGCACCAAACTCAAAAGACAATGTTCACCTAGAAGTATTAAGTAGATTATCAGCACTATTAATGGATGAAAACTTTAGAAAAGAATTATTAAAAGCAGAAACACCAGAGGAATTTAAGTTGTGTATAGATAGAGCTGAAAAAATAAAGGAAAATGAACAAAAAAGAGAAACAGAAGGTTATGATATACTTGCAATAACAGCATGCCCTACAGGAATAGCACATACCTATATGGCAGCAGAAGCATTAGAAAAAGAGGGAGAAGAATTAGGATATAAAGTCAAGGTAGAAACGCATGGTGCATCTGGTATAAAAAACAAATTTAGCAAAGAGGAAATAAAAGAAGCAAAAGCCATAATAATAGCAGCAGACACCAAAATAGACTTATCAAGATTTGATGGAAAAAAATTAATAAAAGCAAAAGTAGCAGATGGAATAAATAAACCTAAAGAATTAATACAACATGCATTATCAGAATCAGCACCAATATACCATTCATCAGAAAAAGAGAACACAAAAAATGAAGAAATAGAAAAAGAAGGAATAGGAACTCAAATATATAAACATTTAATGAATGGTGTAACACATATGTTGCCATTTGTAGTAGGTGGAGGAATTTTAATAGCACTAGCATTTTTATTTGATGACTATAGTATAAATCCATCAAATTTTGGTATGAATACTCCGCTAGCGGCATTTTTCAAAACAGTAGGAGGAGCGGCATTTAATGTAATGCTATATATTTTAGCAGGATATATAGCAATGAGTATTGCAGATAGGCCAGGATTAGCAGTTGGTTTCGTTGGAGGAATATTAGCAGTACAAGGAACAACATTTGCATCATTAACAGACGATACAATAACACTTGTGAGCTCAGGATTTTTGGGAGCACTAATTGCAGGATTTGCTGGTGGATATATAGTAATAGCTTTAAAGAAAATATGTAGTTATCTTCCAGAAAGTATTGAAGGAATAAAAACAATATTATTATATCCTGTTTTTGGAATAATGATAATAGGAGCATTCATGTTATTAATTAATCCATATGTAGGAGCGATAAACACAGGAATAAACAATTATTTATCATCAATGAGTACAGCAAACAAAGTTTTATTAGGAGCAATCTTAGGAGGAATGATGGCAATTGACTTAGGAGGACCAGTAAATAAAGCTGCATATACATTTGGAACAGGAATGTTAGCATCAGGACAATATGAAATAATGGCAGCTGTTATGGCAGGAGGAATGGTACCACCATTAGCAATTGCATTACTTGCAACATTCTTCCCAAAAAAAATTGCAAAAAAAGACAAGCAAGCAGCATATGTTAACTATATTATGGGATTATCATTTATATCAGAAGGTGCAATACCATTTGCTTCAGCAGACCCGTTAAGAACAATACCAGCATTTGTTGTTGGTTCAGCAGTAACAGGAGCATTATCTATGTTGTTTAACTGTACATTAAGAGCTCCACATGGTGGAATATTCGTAATAGCAACAATAGGAAATCCGCTTTTATATTTACTAGCAATACTAATTGGTTCAGTAATTTCGATGGCAATTATGTCTTTATTAAAAAAGAATTTAGAAGAATATAGAAAAGCAATATAATAAATGAAAGGATGATAAAAATGATAAAAGAAAAAGTAATATTGCAAAATGAAACAGGATTACATGCTAGACCAGCTGGAGAATTGGCAAAAATAGCAAATACATTTAAATGTAACATTAATATAAAAGCAAATGAAAAGGTAGCAAGTGCAAAATCTATTTTGGGAATAATGGCATTGGGAATAAAGGCCAAAACAGAGGTTGAAATAGAATGTGATGGAGAAGACGAAGAAAAAGCAATGACAGAAATATTAAAAGAATTTGAAAATAAATTCGGAGAATAAATTTCTGTATTAGATTTAGGAGGGAACTGATGATAAAAGGAAAAGGTGTATCTATAGGGATTGGATTTGGAAATGTAGTATTAATAAAAAATGAAGAAAGAAAAATAGAAAAAGACACAATAGAAGATACAAATGCAGAAATAGACAGATTTAAGAAGGCACTAAAAGATGTAGAAACAGAAACAAAAGAAATAGTAGAAAAGAAAACTGGAACTGAAAAAGAAATAATGTCAGCATATTTAATGATATTAGAAGATCCAGCGTTAATTCAAGAAACAGAAAAAGGGATACAAGATTTAAAATATAATGCAGAATATGCAGTAGAAATTGGTTTTAATAGTGTTATTCAAATATTTGAAAATATGAATGATGAATATATGGCTTCTAGGTCTAGAGACATTGCAGACATTAAAAATAGGATACTTGCAAAATTACTTAAAGAAGAAGTAGTAAAATTAAACAAATTAGAACCAAATACAATAATAGTAGCTACAGAATTAACCACATCAGACACTGCAAAATTAGACTTTGAAAATATAGAAGGAATAATAACAGAATTAGGAGGAACAAATTCACATACATCAATAATGGCAAGAACACGAAATATTCCTGCTATAACAAAAGTAGAAAATGCAACAAAAATATTTAGAAAAGGTGATTTTATAGGAATAGATGGAGAAAAAGGAGAAATATATTTAAATCCATCAAAAGAAGAAAAAGAAAAATTAGAAAAAAAGAAAGAATTAATATCTAAAGAAAAACAAGAGTTAGAAAAATATAAAGAAGAAGTTACCAAAACTGCTGATGGATATGTAGTAGAACTAGTTGCTAATATAGGAACACCAGCAGATGTAGAAACTATATTAAAAAATACAGCAGAAGGAGTAGGTTTACTTAGAAGTGAGTTTTTATATATGGATAGTGCAAATATGCCATCAGAAGAAGAGCAATATCTAGCATATAAGCAAATAGCTGAAAAATTAGAGGGTAGACCAGCAATAATAAGAACATTAGATGTAGGGGGAGATAAAGAAGTAAAATATCTACAATTAGAAAAAGAGGCAAACCCATTTTTAGGATATAGAGCAATACGTCTTTGTTTAGATAATATTATGATATTTAAAACACAGCTAAGAGCGATACTAAAAGCAAGTGCATATGGCAACTTATCAATAATGTTTCCAATGATATCCTCAATAGAAGAGTTAAGAGAGGCAAAGAGAGTATTAGAAGAATGCAAGAAGGAATTAGATAGTGAAAATATAAAATATAAAAAAGATATAAAAGTTGGGATAATGATAGAGATCCCATCAGCAGCATTAATTTCATATGGATTAGCAAAAGAATGTGATTTTTTTAGCATTGGAACAAATGACCTAATTCAATATACAGTTGCAGTTGAAAGAGGAAATGAAAAAATAGCGAATTTGTACACAAAATTCCATCCAGCAGTAATAAAATTGATAAAACAAGCGATAGATGGTGCACATGATGCTGGAATATTTTGTGGAATGTGTGGAGAAGCAGCTGGAGATGAACTATATATTCCATTATTAATAGGTCTAGGATTAGATGAATTTTCTATGAATTCTAATAATATCTTAAAAGCTAGAAAAAGAATAAGTGAATTAGAAAAATCCGATTGTAAAGAACTAGCAGATGAAATTCTAAAAATGAATTCTGCAAAAGAAGTAGAAGAAAGATTGAGAAAATTTTCAATCAAGTAAATATAGAAAAAGAATAAAAACCTCCTTTTTGGAAATAATATAAATAATGTTATTTCAAAAGGAGGTTTTTTATTTGATTAATAAGGTAGAAATTTGTGGAGTGAACACAGCACAACTACCAGTACTAACAAATAAAGAAAAAGATGAACTATTTATAAAAATAAAACAAGGAGATGAAGAGGCAAGAACAAAATTTATAGGCGGAAATCTAAGATTAGTTTTAAGTGTAATACAAAGGTTTTATGGTAGAGGAGAAAATGCAGATGATTTATTTCAAATAGGATGTATAGGATTAATAAAATCAATTGATAATTTTGATTTATCTCAGAATGTTCAATTTAGCACCTATGCAGTGCCGATGATTATAGGAGAAATAAGAAGATATTTAAGAGATAATAATACAATACGAGTAAGTAGGTCTGTTAGAGATTTAGCATATAAAGCAATCCAATTTAAAGATAGATATAATAAAGAAAAAGGGAGAGAACCAACAATAGAAGAAATTGCAAAAGAACTTGGCGTAGAAAAAGAAGAAATTGCATTTAGCTTTGATGCAATACAAGATCCAGTATCTCTGCAAGAACCAATATATAATGATGGAAGTGAAAGTATATTTATAATGGATCAAGTTAAAGATACAAAAAATAGTGATGAAAACTGGGCAGACAATATGACTATTGTAGAGGCACTTAAAAGGCTTAATAGCAAGGAAAGAAAAATTATAGAAAAAAGATATTTTAATGGACGCACACAAACTGAAGTTGCAGAAGAAATAGGAATATCCCAAGCGCAAGTTTCTAGACTAGAAAAAAGTGCATTAGAAAATATAAAAAGATACTATAAATAAAAAATGTTATATTACAAAATCATGTATTAATTCAAAATAGACCAATAACAGTAACAATAAAATATATTATTCATATAATAAAAGAAACATGGTAAGGAGATTTTTATATGAATGATAAAGGATTAGATTTTAAACATAAAGAGGTAATTAATATTTCAGACGGAAAAAGATTGGGATTTGTTCAAGATGTATGTGCTGATTTAGATACTGGAAGAATAACATCTATAATTGTACCAGGTGGAAAAAATAAGTTAATGAGTTTGTTTTCAAACACAAATGATATAATTATTCCTTGGGAAAGGATAAAATGTATAAGTGAAGATTTAATATTGGTTGAGATTTAGAAATAAAAATAAGTTGAAATTTTAAAAATTCTGTAATAATACAAAAAAGTAATAAAAACTAGTGTTTTCAGGCTTTTTAGAATATTGATTTTAAATAAAGTATTATTTTGTAAATTTTTTTTGAAAAAGTTTTAAAAAAAGTGTTGACATTTTTCGACTGAGGTGTTAAGATAATAACTGTACCGAGCAACAGACAAAAAATATTGAAATAATATTTAAAGAATTAGTAAAAAGTATC
>CAKPKI010000060.1 GCA_934167135.1 uncultured Clostridia bacterium | reverse complement strand
TGCTCCCACTAGGACTTGAACCTAGGACCTACCGGTTATGAGCCGGTTGCTCTAACCAACTGAGCTATAGGAGCATTTTCGTTATTCTTTTATTGCCTAACGCATGTCTAAGTATAAACCATTTATCTTTAATTGTCAATACTTTTTCAAAATTTTTTTAAAAATTTTTTTAGATTCATCACAAACCTGTATTTCTGTCATATTATGTAATATACAATCAAAAAAAGGAGGATTAATATGTTTACGCGTAGATACCAGAAATGCCGTTGCATGAATAATACTGCATGTTGTAATACAACTAATAACATGCTTGAAGACAAATGTAATGATGTTTGTCCTTGTAATTATGAAATGAATGTTGCAGATGAATGTGAATGTGGTTTTGATGAAGAATACGAAATGAGTGTATTCCCTGAGAACCCTATGTTAGCTCAAAGTTATGTTCCATGGCAATACATGGATAAAACTTTTAAACCTTGTGTTGGATTAAAAATGGGAACAATATTTCCAGAATTGGTAAGCCCTTATATGCCTTGCCAATCTATGAGAGTTAATGAATTTTTAGAGGCAACAAATACTATTGGAGAGGGGTGTAACAAATAATGATTGATGATACAAATAGAAAATGTAATTGTATGTGCAATATGAATTCTATGAATACTATGCCTGCAATGACTGCAAATGCAAGCATGTATTCTGATAATGACTGCCGACCAAGCAGAGAAGAAATGTTAAAAAATATTAAATGTTTAAATTTTGCCATCATAGAATTAGGTCTTTATTTAGACACTCACCCTGATGATGAAAAAGCTCTTTGTTTGCACAGAAAATATTGCAAAGATTATAGAGAATTAACTGACAAATATCAAAAAGTTTATGGTCCTTTAACAATCCAATTTCCTTGTAATAAATGGAGATGGCTTGAAGAACCATGACCTTGGTTCATTTTTGGATGCTTCCATCTCCATTATTTTATATATTAAATTTATATTTTATTGTTACATCTTTGTTATCAATAGTTATTCTATCAATTAATTTAAATATTAGACTTTTGCTATCTTGATTTATTTCCGTAAACCTTAAAACTTTATTCATACTCTCTTCAAATTCATTCCTATCCATATTATTTATTTCATTACTGCTAATTTCCTTGTTTTTATATTCTTGAATTTCATCTTTGTATTTCTTCTTCTGCTTTTCATAATTTTGCATTAACATACCAAAGGTATTATTTGAAATTTGACCTAATATTTTATCATCATACAATGTTCTAATAGCTTGATTTGTTTGTTCTATCATTTTATTTAATTTTAATATATCTTTTGAATAATCATTTTTTTGTTGTTCTTGTTCATATTTCACATCGCTCATATTAAAATACATTTTTATGTTATTTTGTAAAGAAATTATAACTTTTGATATTAATTCATCTTCCCTAATATGGACATTTGTGCAAAACTTTCTTCCAAACCTTTTGTAACTTGAACAAATACACCTGAAATATTTTCCGTGATTTTTGTTATATGTAATTCTACTTCCACATTTACAAAATACAAGACCTGTTAATAAATGCTGAGATTTATTACTATAGTTCCATTCATTTGTCTGTTTATTCAACATTTCTTGTACTTCAAAAAAAGTTTTTCTATCTATTATTGGTTCATGGTTATTCTCAGTAATAATATAGTCCTCTTCTGAAACTTTTTCCACTTTTTTTATCTTATAGTTTACTTTACTATATTTTAATTGTACTAAATCTCCTATATATATTCTGTCCCTTAAAATTTTATTAATAACTGTTGGATTCCATTCATATGTAGCATTGGAATTGGGGTTATAATAATTGGTTGTTAATTCTTTATGCTTCAATGGTGTTATTATTTTTTCAGCATTCAACATATCTGCAATTTCTTGTTTTCCCTTACCACTTTTATATAGTTCAAATATATTTTTTATATTTTCCGATACATCTTCATCTATTAATATAATATTTTTGTCTTTTGCATCCTTTTTATATCCATATGGCATAAAGGCCTTTATACATTCTCCTCTTGTGGCTTTTGTTGTTATTGATGTTCTCACTTTTTTTGAAATGTCCTTTGCATACATATCATTAAATACTGCTTTAAACGGCGTCATATCATTATTAGTATTATTTTTGTCAAAAGTATCAACATTATCATTTACCGCAATGTATCTTATGCCTTTTTCTGGAAAGTATCTTTCTACAAATCTTCCAACTTCTATGTAATCTCTTCCCAGTCTTGATAAATCCTTTGTTATTATTAAATTGATTTTTCCAAGTTCTATATCTCCTAGCATTCTCGAAAAATCTGGTCTTTCAAAATTCGTTCCTGTATATCCATCATCTTTATAAATATCAATTAAAATCCAATTGTTTTTTTCTATTAGTGGCTTTATAAAATTGACTTGATTATCGATACTTTCAGACTGTCCTTTATAATTTTCATCTTTTTCATCTTCTCTAGAAATCCTTGCATATATTCCAACTTTCCATATTCTTTCTTTAGATATATTATTAAAGTAGTTTTTATATAATGTCGTCATTTTCGCCCTCCTCTATTAAATCTAAAAACTACTTATCTATTCTTCATAGATTTTATATCAATGCCTACTTTTCTACAACAAAAATATTTATTATTTTCTTGCACCCATTCTTGAATTATTTCTGTAATATTTTTTCCATCTTTTGTATAAGTTTCTTCTAATTTTCCTTCCAAAACATACTCACCTCTATACAATTTTATTAATTTAATAATAAAAAATACTTAAATTTTTGATATTATTTTATTTTTTCAAATTTAGTTGTAAGCTTTTCTGAATTTATTTTTTTACTTGTTCTTAATCACTTTCGATATTATTGGGTGAAGGTGAACTTCTGTAATGTTTTTGTTTTATAAATAATAATCCACTAGTCCCCAAATGTCAAACAACAAAAAAATAGTGTAATTACTGAATTAACTAATTACACTATTCTTTTTCTATTAAAAATTTATCAGTTGCACTTATAAATATAATCAAATATGATATTGATATAAGGAATCCACCTAAAACATCACTTGTATAATGTACACCTAAATAAATTCTACTTATTCCAATAGTACATATCAATATACTTAATAACATAATAGAAATCCATTTAACATATTTATTTTTTACATATTTATAAATCAAATATATTAAGTAACCATAGAAAGCCATACTTACCATAGAATGTCCTGAAGGAAAACTATATCCTGTTTCTTCAATTATTCTATATTCACTTGGTCTGGGTCTTTGCAATATTCTTTTTAATAACTGATTCAATGTTGTAATTATTACTAAATTTAAAAATATTGATATTCTAATTCTTCTGTTTTTTATTACTATAAATAATACAATTACTAATATTATTATAAATATTGCTCCTCCAAAATTAGTAATAAACTTTGCTATTGGTATTGTAAAATCAGATATTAAAAATTCTGATACTACTTTATAACCAATTATATCTCCATTCATTATTTCTTTATTAAATACATCTTCTGCTAATGCTAAAAATCCAATTAAACAAATGAATAGTATAATCCATTTTAGATTTTTTACAATAAATTCTTTTGTTTTTTCTTTCATTTCTACCTCTTCTACTTATTTTACTAGTATTCTTTAAATATTATTATAAATTTTGAACCTTTTCCTAGTTCACTTTTTAATTTAATCTCTGCACCATTTACATTGGCTATTGATTTTGCCATTTTTAAAACCTCCTTATGTATTATACTTCATTTTTTATTATTTTCCTACTTTTATTTTCCAATTTTCTTTTTGCAACTTTCATTCCAAAAACTCATATTTATATTCCTCGTTTAAGTATTTTTCTCCTATTTTAAACCAAGGGTGGCCTTGGGAAGGAGGAAATGTTTAGATGTGGACTTATAATAAAATTTTAGAATATCCAATTAATATAAAATGCACAGACCCTCGTCTTGCAAAAGTTATTATTAGCCAATATGGAGGTCCAGACGGCGAACTTGCCGCTTCACTTAGATATTTATCTCAAAGATTTGGTATGCCTGACCAAAAGGCAAAAGCTATTTTAAATGACATTGGAACTGAGGAATTGCGGACATTTAGAAATGGTTGGCACTATTGTTCATCAATTAACTAAAAATGCTTCTATAGAGGAAATCGAAGCAGCCGGTTTAGGTGCATATTATACAGACCATGGGGTAGATGTATATCCACAATCAGCTGCGGGAGTTCCATTTGATGCAAATTGCTTAGCTTGTAAAGGTGATGCAATAGCAAATCTTCAAGAAGATTTAGCAGCAGAGCAAAAAGCTCGTGCTACTTATGAGAAATTAATAGATTTATGTAGAGACAATCCAGATGTAGTAAACCCTCTTCGTTTCCTTAGAGAAAGAGAAGTTGTTCACTTTCAAAGATTTGGTGAAGCTTTAAGAGCTGTTCAAGACAAACTCGCTGAAAAGAAATTTTATATGAACGATGGTAGTTGCTTAGATATGCAACAAAATGATTGTAATTACTAAGTACTCTCATTTACTGCTGAAAAAGTCACAAGTTGCAATTATCTTATTTTTCCAGACCATTCATATAAAAGATGCAATAAAGTTCCAACAATACTAACAAATATAATGCTAAATATTGGGAACTTTAAAATCTTCTTTTTATCTGTCATATATATTAACCTTCTTGATAATATATATGACTTTATTTATTTATTAAATTCTTTTCTAAATTCTTATACCTCTTGATGTTCTTTTACAATCTCACAAATCAAATTAGCTGCATTTTCTACACCTATTGCATCACTGTTAATACAAATATCATAATTAGAAGGTTCTTTCCATTCTTTTTCTGTGTAATATTTATAATGATTAGCTCTTAATTTATTTATTCTATTTATTTCTTTCTCAGCTTTTATTTTATCTAGATTATAAAATTCTGTAGCTCTTTTAATTTTATCTTCTTTACTACTTGTAACAAATACTTTTACAATGTTTTCCTTATCTTTTAATATAAAATCTGCACATCTTCCAATTATTACACATGATTCCTTTTCTGCAACTTCTTTAATTAGTTCAGATTCTTTTATAAATAATTCATCAGAATTATTTAGTCCTGCATAGTATCCATTATTTAGAATTGATAATACATCTCTTTTTTGTTCATTATTCTCAATATATTCTTCTGCTAGACCAGTTTCTTTTGCTAATTTAATTACAAATTCTTTATCATATAGTTTTATTCCTAATTTATCAGCAATTAGTCTTCCTATATATCTTCCTCCTGAACCATATTCTCTTGATATTGTTATTACTACTTGTTTTTCTGGTACAGTTTCTATTGGAGTTTCTGATTTTTCTTCTTTTACATTTTCTGTGGCTTTTAATCCTCTAATTTCTTTTATTAAGAATATAGCTGCCAATACAAATGCTAATCCATCAGCTACAGGTCCAGCACTTAAAACTCCCATTATTCCAAATATATGACTTAGTATTATCATTGATGGAATTAATATTACAATTTGTCTTGAAAGTGATAGTATTGCACTCTTTGTACTCTTTCCGATTGCTTGGAAGAATATTCCTGATGGTATTTGTACACCGTTTACTATAGTTAGCATTAAATAAGTTCTAAATGCTAAACACGCAAATTCCATATAATTCTCATCACCACTACCAAATATTAATATTAATTTATCTGGTATCGTTTGGAATAGTATAAATGCTATTGTACTTATTATTACACTTGAACCTAATACTATTTTTAGTGTTTGTTTTACTCTATCATATTTTCTTGCACCATAATTATATCCAAATATTGGTTGGCTACCTGCTGCTATTCCTATTATTATGCTATTTAGTATCTGGCTTATTTTCATTACTATTCCTAATACTGTTATTGGTATTTCTGCACCAAATTTGCTTTCTGCTCCGTATTTTCCAAGCAAATTGTTTTCAGCTGTCATAACACATACAATACTCATTTGTGTAATAAAACTGCTTATTCCTAATGCTGAAACTTTTTTACATACATTTGCTTTTAATTTAAAGCTTTCTTTTGATAATTTTATTGATTTGAATTTCTTAATATATGCAACATTTAATATGAATGTAAGTATTTGACTTATAACTGTTGCTATTGCAGCTCCTTCAACACCTTTATGTAATACAAATATAAATATAGGATCTAATATTGTATTTAATATAGCTCCACTTACCATACTAATCATTGAATATTTTGGGCTTCCATCAGCTCTAATGATAGAGTTTAATGTTGTTCCTATCATAGAGAATGGAAATCCTATTGCTATAATTTTTCCATATGCCATTGCATATTCTTTTAGGTTTTCCGTGCATCCAAATATTTTTAGAAACACTGGTAAAAATATAAGTGTTACTATACATAATATTATTGATACTATTGCAGATAACAATACTCCATTTCCTATTCCTGATTCTGCTTCTTTCTTTTTCTTTTCTCCTAATTTTAAGCTTAGATATGCTGACGCTCCATCTCCAAACATCAACGAAAATGCTAATCCTATCATTACTAATGGGAATACTACATTTGTAGCTCCATTTCCTAAATACCCTACTCCTTGACCTATGAATATCTGGTCAACTATATTATATAGTGAATTTACTAACATAGATATTATACAAGGAATTGAGAATTTTCTAATTAATTTTCCTACTTTTTCTTTTCCTAATATGTTTTCTTCTTGTTCCATTCTTTTCTCCCTTCTTTTATCTTTTTTATTATTTTTTGGCATTTTGCCAACTTGACTATTATATAATTTTTTAGCAAATTTGTCAAAGGATTATTAGAAATTTTTTAAGTTAACTATTTTATGTTTTTCATTTAGTCTATTTGCTCTAATTTAATTAATACATCTTTTCTAAAAGTCAACTTTAACAAGCATGGTGATTTTATATTTAATATCATATTTTCATTATAGACAAGTTTAACATTCTCATTTACTGTGCACCAATTTAATAAAAAGAACTTTATTGAACCTCCATGACTAATTACTGCAATTCTCTTACCTTCATATTCTTTTAGTATTTTGTCAAAAAATTTATTCATTCTTTCTCTAGTTTGCTCTGCACTTTCTCCATCAGATGTTCTAAATGTTCTATTTAACAATTGTTCTTGTGAAGGATCTCTTGTATTTTTGTTTTTCATAAATTCTCCTAGTTCTTTTAAATTTCCTAATTTTCTTTCACTTAATTTATCATCTAGGTTAAATGGTAATTTATTTACATCCGCAATATATTTTGCTGTTGCTTTTGCCCTAGTATAACTACTCGACCATATAATGTCTAAATTTTTTAATTCTTTATTTTCACTCAATTTTTTTGCTTGTTCTTCTCCTTCTACTGATAATATTTCTTTTTCATTGATTGTTTGAAAATCTTCACTTGTATTTCTAATTCCGTTTTCATCAATAGTTTCAGCATGTCTAATTAAATATATTGTTGTGTCATTCATTCTATTTAACCCTCCTTAAAACTTTTAAAATATGTATATATTTTGTGAAAGATGTCCTTAGCTTTTAAAACTCTCATAACTTTCATTTTCCTCTTTATCTTAATCATCTAATTAAACTTCATCAGCTCCTAATAATCATATTTTTAATCTAATTATAAATCATATATATAAAATACTTCTTTATATGCAACACCCATTTTATAAAAACTTTCCTCATAAACCGATTAAATCTGCATATTCTAAATTAAAATGTTCATAATTTGAGTTAATTGAACCACACATTATTCCAACAATTTCACCTTTATATTCTGCTACAAGGGCAATATTTTTATTATCGTTACATATTTTTTGATTGAAATTCTTTTCCTTCTCTTCAACATTTTTTTCTTTTTCTAAAAAACCTCTTCTGGAAAAATATTTTTATATGCATTTATCCATATCTTATTTACAAATTTAAACCATTTAATCGCATCTGTTTGATTTACTTTTCTTATTTTTATATCACTATTCATACTTTCAACTCCTATTTGTTTTTTATAAATTAAAACTAGTAAAATACAATCTTGGATAAAAACCTTAATATCATAATTAAAGAATATATTAGAATCTACAATTTCTTTTTTATATTTTGATTTTACCTTCTTCAAAGCAAAAATATCCACCTACTGCAAAATATCTTGTTTTACTATTTTATGAATTGATCCGACTTTCGTCTAGATATACATATATTTTTATTTTTAATATAATCTCCCTCAAACTCATTTTCAAGTATGTCCATATGTAATTTATCATAATATTTTCCGTTCAAGAATATTTGCTCTCTACTTGCTCCAGTATCTTTAAATCCACACTTTAAATAACATTTATGAGCTCTTTCATTAATTGATAACAAATCTAATCTTATGCTATGAAGATTTAGATATTTAAATCCATATTCTAATATCATTTTAATTGCTTCTGTTCCATATCCATTACTTCTAAAATCTTTTTCTCCTATAAAGATACCTAAAACTGCACTTCTTTCAATCCAATTAAAATGTTCTAAACCAACTGTTCCTATTAATTTATCTGTTTCAATTTCTACAATATTAAAACTTCTATCACTAGCATCTCTTGTTGCATTTTCTAAATATTGTTTTTCTCCATCATAAGTTGTTATTTGACTAGTTTTTCCTGTATAATCCGTTACTTGAAAATCGTTCATCCATTCTGTAAATTTTTCTATTTCTTCTTCTGTTGAGCCTTTTGGTGCAAGATATATTCTATCTCCTACTAATTTCTTAAAATATTTCATCTTATATTCCTTCTTTCTATAAATCAAATTTTTCTATTATCATTCCCTATTAAATCTATAAATTTTTATAAAAAGGCTTGCAAAAGAAATCCTTAATACGCCTTTGCAAGACTATAAAAATCTATGTATACTAGTTGTATTGTGGATTATAGCCATTAATATTTATTGTACCAATTTTTTGCAAACAAAATGCAAACAATGTTTACATTCATTACTTTTTATAAATAATAAAAATGCCTAGGTGGCAGCGTACTTAACATATGTCAAATATTTTACTAATTTTAATTTAAGATTTTCTTTCTTATATTTTGCTTTTATTTTTATTGTATCTTCTTCATAAGAAAAATATCCACCTACTGCAAAATATCTTGTTTTACTATTTTTATGAATTGAACCAACTTTCATCTAAGTACACATATATTTTCATGTTGTTACCACTCCTCATCCAGTATTGTAACATATCTTACATCAAAAATATATAATTTTTTCTTAAATAATAAATAATTTAATTATAATATGGTAAATTCTGCATACACTGTGTTTAAAATATTTACAAAATAAATATTCTCCAATCTATTTAAGAAGAATATAGCATACTCCAAACAAATATGAAATACCACACCATTTCAAAATAATTGACATTGGTGTGGTATTTGTTTACTTAAACATATTTCTTGCGATTTCTAATGTACATTTATGATGTGCAAGGATTGCCTTTTTTACTTCAGTATTTTTTGCCACAAGTGAAAGTTTATACAAAACCTTTTCATCAGTTTCAGAGTTATTTGCAATCATAAGCTGATCATCTACACTTCCAAAATCCAACTTATTACACTCTAAAATGTATTCACGCCATTTTGGATTTATTTTAAGCATAGCTTTGATAACTACAGACGGCACATTGAACTTGTCCATCATTTCGAGACCAGTATTTTCTGAAATATCCCCACTCTTTACCATGAAGAGAATCAATTTGATTTCTTCACTTAATGTTTCATATTCATGAAATATGAAATGTGGATTTTTCTTGCAAGCATTCAATATCGATTTCTTTCCTAACGAATACAAAGCATTATAAACTTGTTCATCTTCGGTAGATTTAGCTGCTGCAACAAAAATACTATTTCTAAATACCAATCCTTTATTTTCGTTCAAAATACGATTTACTACCCTCAAAGTAAAATTAGGATGTTCTGCAATGTACTCTCCTCTTATCCAACAAGTTCTCGTAGCAGCAAATCTCTGAAAAATGCTAACAAGATCATCTTCAGTAAGAGTTGGTACATTTAAAAGTAATGTATTAACTTCAGTTTCTTCAAAATTATTAATTACATCTGTAGCATTTTTCCGTCCTTCTGGTGTAGAGATGTCAATTGTCTTTAGAAATTCTTCCCGTTCTTTATAACCTAATTCCTTAAACTCATCATATAACATTATAGTTCCTCCTTGTTAATTATACATGTTTATAAGTTTCAAAAATGAATAACCAGAGCTTATTATAGCATATTTTACTAATAATTTCAAGTAGTTTGTTTATGTTAATTTTTGTCTTGTTACTAGTTAATGGTTTTTAACCAAAAAAGACTTGAAGCCAAGCAGGCTGTAATAATACTGTAATAAAAATTTAATATAAAATTTTTACT
>CAKPKI010000059.1 GCA_934167135.1 uncultured Clostridia bacterium | reverse complement strand
ATCTATAACAACATTATTGTCTCATCTCAAAAGAGCAAAAGCAGAAAACATAGAAAAATCTTCTGCTTTTGTTTTATATATTAAATTATTTTTATCTACTAAAATTATCCATTTTATCATAAACATCTGTTAGTACTTTTCCTGGTTTATTGTCAGCATTTTTGTTCCATTCATCTACTTCTGACTCTTTAGCTGTCATAACCTTATGAACCAAAGCATCCATAAACTTTTTTCTTGTACTTTCACTACCTGATTTTGTTTCAGTAATTTTTTTAATAGCTGCTTGTTTCATATTAAGTTCATAATTCTTACGCCATTTTTTTTCTGCTGTTCGATCAAATTTTGATCTTAATAATGCTATAGGATGAAATTTTCCTTTTTTTCCTTCAGTCAAAAATTTGTATATTTCCTTTTTTTCCTCTTTTTTTGTTAATGATTTAGCTAGAGCCTTAATTTCTGGATTAGCTTCAATTACAGCATTGATCTCTTCTTCTGTTGGTTCAACATTTGAAAGACCTTGTTCTGTACTTTGTACTGCCATTCCAATACCTAGAGAATCAATATTAGTCTGAATGTTTTTGTTTTCTATAACATAATCTATATTTTCTGCTTCTAGTTCCTTTATTGATTGTTCAAAAACATTTATAAATTCTTCATCACTAACATTTCCTAGTTTGGCCCCCATAAAATTTTCAAATCCCGCCGTATAACCATAGTTTTTTTCAGAATCAACTACTTTTTTATTAACATCAGCTTTAGCATCTACTATTAGGTTTTTAGCAATTGATATGACTTGTGGTTTATCAGTCTTAATACTTTTTGGAGTTATTTTCAATCCTTTATTATTTGTATTAACATTTTTACATTTTTCACCTAGTTTTTTTTGCTCTTCTTCCAACTCTTTTTCTAATACATCTAATACATCTTTCTCAATGCCTTGATTCTTATATTGTAAAAAATCTCTTTCTAATTTCTCACATTTATCAAAAATCTTTTCAAGCTCATCCAATTCTTTTATTAACTCTAAATTTGTTTTTATAATTTTCAATTCGTTCTCAACTTTACTTTTAAAATCAGCAATCTCAATAATTCGTTTATTATTACTATCTATTTTTTTTAGATTAGCATTTGATTTATTTTCTTGTCTATCTTTTAAATGTTGTGGATCATATTTTTCCTTATATTTACTAATAACCTCTTGCTTTTTAGTAAGTTCATTAAATTTGTTTACAATTTCTTCTTTTGCTTTTTTTCTTGCATTTATTGTATCACTTATCTCTTTAGCCTTTGAACGATTTTTTAATATATTTTCTGCATCTTTTTTTGGATCATAACCATTAGCTGTTTCTTCTGCCTTTTTAAATAACTCTACGATAGCACTTAGATGCTCCTCACCAAAGCTTTCTCTTTCTATAACATCCTTAGTTTCCCCTAATATTTTAATTATCATTGAATCTATTTTTTTTGGATCTGTTTCTTTTTCAAAATCAATTTTATCAAGTTGATCTTTTATCTCCGCAAGTTTTGTATTAATCTCCCCTAATGTAGTACTCATCTAAATTCCTCCCTTTTTATTCATTTTCATTTAAACTATCTATTACTTCTAGTTTCGCAGTTATTTCATCCACAATTTCTATGTATTGTTCCATTTCCTCTTTTGTTGCTTTTTGTATAACTTCAGATGTTAATTGTTTATTAATTTCTTTTAGCTTAATCATGATTTCTTCTACTTGTTTTTCTATATTATTCATACACTTTCTCCTTTCTCCTTTCTCCTTTCACTTTCATGCCTCTGTAATAAATTATACCATAATATGTCATTATTTGCAATAGTTTTGTAAAATTTACATAATATTTTATTTAGCTTTGCTGAAATTAAACTTGGTAATAATAATTCTTATATTCCTTGGAAGTTCTTTAATTATGATGCTCTTTCTTTTCGTTTTCAAAAAATTCTCCTAGATATTCTTTCTAAAGAACTAGGTAAATCTTTTGAAAAAGATAAAAATTTACTTTATAAAAAGTATTCTAAAGGCTTTTATGTTTATGCTGAACCTAAAAAATTTAAAGATTTAAAATCTGGCATTGAATATGTTACTCGTTATTGTGGGAGAGTTCCTATTAGTGAAAATAGAATTGTTAATTATGACGGTTCTAATGTTACCTTTTCCTATATTGACCATATTGATAATAAATATAAAGAAGTAACTATTCTTGCTTCTAAATTTATTATGATTTTATTAAGACATCTCTTGCCCTCTCAATTTAAAATTATTAGATATTATAGTTTTTATAGAAAAAAACATTCTATTCACTCTAAAATGATTCCTTTAATTAAACAACATTGTAGAAATTTTAGAAGACAACTTTTAAAGCATCGTGCAAGTGCCATCTTATCTTTTAATCGTGATCCTTATAATTGTCCTAAATGTGATACCAAAACGAATTTTGTCCTCTGCATTAATTAATAGAAATGAGGTTTTTATATGTTTGATTTTAATTCTTTTCCACTTACTTTAAGTGGAAAAACAGTTGATTACATCTGTCCAAAATGTAAATTTAAATTTGATGCACCTATTGAAGCTGTTCTTGAATTCGAACAAGAAGATGAGTGGAATGGTCTACCTATTTCAACTCCTCCTTATACAATATGTGCTAAATGTAATTATAACAAATGCGTTCCAATTGATTACCTATCCAAACGAGGTTATCATCACATTTATAAGGACAATTAATTTTTTATTCTCATACTTTACATAAGACTAATTGCTGTTTTTGCTTTAGTCTATTTGTGTTTTCTTTATTTTTTATTCTGTTTCTTTTAATTTGTATTACTTTCCTATTATATGAAAAAAGAAGCCAATTACTTGACTTCTTTCTATATAATAATTCATTTACTATTCGATTATATCAGCAACAACACCTGAACCAACTGTTCTGTTCTAATATTATTATACATTTTCAAACACTCTTGAAATGCTTATATTTCAACATTTAGTGTTTTTATATTTTCAAACATTTTTAATCGTTTTTGTACTAGAGTGGGAAAAAAGTGGGAAAGTGGGAATTATCTATTCCAATTAAATCCATCTTGAACACCCTTTTTATAAATTTTATTAGAATATTTTTTAAATATATGTAAAAGTATTTTGTCAATTAAATTCAACTTATTACCTCCTCCTTTTATTTATTGGAGATATCTCTATTTTTATTATATCATATTATGTAAATTTTAATAACTACTTTACAGCATAGTTATTTTCTTTCAAAACCCTTGCTATGTCTAATTTACAAAATTCGACTTTTTTCTACAAAATACCACAAATTACCATTTTTCACTATTTTAAATCATCAATTAAATTATCTATATATTCACTTGCTTTATCTTGCTGAGCCAATAATTCATATTTGACATTCTCTATCAAATCTATTGCATCATCATATTTTTTATTTTCTATTGTACTTTTTATATAATCTAATTTTTGAATTAAGTCTTCTGTATCCATTTCAACACCTCTTTGTATAGATTATATCATTTTATAACTATTTTGTAAAATAGTTATTTTATGACCAAGTTGCTTTTAGGCTAGTTAAAATAAATGTAAGTTTGTTCTAAAATATCTATATAGGAGGTGATTAAATGATTTGTATAAATGTAGATCAATTATTAAAAAAACAAAAGAAAAGTAAATATTGGTTTGTAAAAAATATGGGTGGTAGTTATCAGTCCTTATCTAATTTAATAAATAACACAACTACAAGTATTCATTTTGAAACACTTGAAAGAATTTGTGAAATTTTAGATTGCGAACCTGGAGATATAATTATCAGAAAAAAAGGAAAAAGGAGGAAAGATAAAAATGAGCAAACTACTAAAGCAGTATAATGAATTAAAACAAAAAGATAAAAACAAAGTCTATTTATTTAAAGTTGGAATATTTTATAATATATTAAATGAAGATGCTCGAGTGGTCTCTAATGCACTTGGCCTAAAATTAACGGATCTTAGTCCAGAAATAATAAAATGTGGATTTCCTGTCGCCAAACTAGAAAAATACACTAATTTATTAAAAGCACATCATATAAAATATGAAGTAATTGCCAATCAAACATCTTCTAATCAAATATCTTCTTACGAAAGTATTATAAAAAAAATACAAAGTATTGATTTAAATAATACTACTTTTAAAGAAGCATTTGATATATTATATACTATACAACAAAAATTGAAAAATATACAATAATACCGAAAAATAATAAAAATTGCAAAAAATCGAGCCACGAGGTTTCGATTTAAGCGATTTTTATTTTTAATTAGATAAGTTATATACCCCTAATATTTCAATATTTGTCCAGGATATATTGTATAAGGTGATTTTATTCCATTTTTATCTGCAATAGTTTTCCAACTTATTCCTAGTTTTGCACCAATTCCTGATAGTGTATCACCTGCTTTTACAGTATAACTTTTTGTTGATGTACTTGCCCCACATTTATTATTAACTATTGCTTGAATTGTATTGTAATCATAGCCTGCTGCTGTTAATTTTTCTTTTCTATTTTGTCCTACATCCCATTTTCCTGCAATAACTTCGTTTGCAATTTCTTCATTAGATTTTTTAGATGATGCACCTAAAAGTTCATTAACTCTATTTTGTACTGCATTATAATCATAACCTGCTGAAGTTAATCTTTGTTTTCTCTCGTCTCCGTTTCCCCATTGTTGGTTAATAACCTCTTGTGCTAAATCCTCAATAGATTTTGTTGGTGTTGTATTTGAACTTTCTGCATTTATCATTGTTGGATAATCTTTGAAAGATTCGTTCATATCAACATTTCCAGTTATTCCATCAACCTTTCCTGCTGATGTATATTGCCATAATCCATAAGCATTATGATCAAATTTTGATGAAGCAGACATTGACCACCATGCCATCCATTTATCAAATCTCTCTAATCTTGAAGAATTTAATTTTGTATCAAACCATGATTTTGAAGCATAAATTGCAGCATAATATCCTGCTTCTTCAAACATTAAACACTCTTTTTCGCATATATCAATTAAGGTTTCATTTGATGGCATACCATTTCTTGTTTTATACCCATCTGCATCTTCCATATCAATGATTACTGGAAATTTTATTTTATTTTTATAAGGTGCTAAAGTCTTAATAACCAAATTTGCTTCATTCATAGCATTATTTACATTTAATGCATAAGAATATACATATACACCAAATGGCATTCCTACCCTAATACATTCTTCAATATTTCTTATTGCTTTTGAATCAACTGAATTTTGTCCATAACTTATTCTAATTATAGCAAATTCAATTCCTGATGCTTTTACTGCATCCCAATTAATATTACCCTGATGGGCTGAAACATCTATTCCTCTCATTATTCATTACCTCCAAATTCTTTTTCATCTCTTTGACTTTCTCCGTTTCCTAGATTTTCATTTTCTTCCATAAAAATTCCACCTTTCTACATAAAAATAATATAGGAAGAATTTTTATTTTTCTTCCTGTATTTGATATAAAACGGAAAACTTTTACCCTATTTCACATAAAAGTTTCTTAATTTTGATACATTTTGTATTATTCTGTTTTATTTTCTTTTAATTGAGTTCCAAAGTAAAATGCTATAATCATTAAATATATTTGTTCAATATCCATTTGTCCCATTATAGCCTTATAAGCTACAACTAAAGTTAATACTAAAGTTACTAAACTTTTTACATTAATTAATTTTGCAATTTTATCTTTCATAATAGACCTCCTATTTACCTAATTTATCTTCAATTCTTATTAATTTTTCATTGATATTACTAAATTGTTGAATTGCTCTATCATCGTGTTGTCTATATTCTGCTGTATTATTATCAATACTTGTTTTTAATAGATTAAGACTTTCTGCTATATTATTATTTGAATTAGAAAGTTCTTTTAAGACTTGTGTATTATTTTCTTTTTCCTCTTTTTTGTCTTTCCTATCAGCAATAAAAATATAAATAAAAAGAGCTGCCAAAACGACAGTTCCTCCATAATTAAATATTAAGTTTGCAAACTCTTCCACATTTTATTCCTCTCTTTCATCATTAGTATTTGGTTCAATAGGAAATTCAACATTATATGGAAAACCCTCCTGTTTTGTTATGTCTCTTAGTGCTTGTCTATATTTTGCATAATTTCCATTGATTGATTCTCCTAATCCTTCAAAGAATTTCTTTACCACTGATATAATAGTCCCTGTAGTTATATTTTCAGGTATTTCTATCCCAAGTCTATCTAGGCACATATATTTATCACTTTCTTGTAATAATTTATTTCTTTTTTCTCTGATTATTGTTGCCAATTCATTAAATTCTGTATCTTTTGCCAATTGTAACCATTCTTTGTATTTTTCAACTTCATCATTTAATTCTTTTTCTAATTCATCTCTATAATTTGCTTTTAATCTATATGTATCAAATGAATACTTTTTTTCATTTTCCTCTGTTGCTTCTATTTCTTGAACATTGTCAAAAAATACTATGTCACATTTTCCGTTAATAATATTTTCTATTTCAAATTTGTTTTCTGGTCTTAAATTGCTTTCTACTTTCATTTCTAATCACTCCCTTGCATTTGTTCAAATCCACATAGGGTTTGACATATTTTTGATTAAAGTTATATGAATTGCAATGTTTTAGCCACCCATAATAACTTAGAGATGCACTAGCATCCGTATAACTAATATTATTTTTTTTATAAATCTTTTTGTATCTTCTTTTTATTCTCAAAAAATTACTTTTTCGTAAAGTAGTGTATCCTCTATAAAACCTATACCCTAAAAAATCAAGTGGTCTTGAATCAACTTTAAATAATTGCCAATTTTCTTTTAGTGTCAATTTTTCTTGTTTTAAAAATATTTCTATTTTGTCTTTTATTTTATGCAATTCCTTTTTATTTCTATGAAATAGCACCATATCATCCATATATCTTAAATAATATGGAACTTTCAACTCCTCTTTAATATAATGATCCAAATCTTGTAAAAAGAAATTTGCAAACCATTGACTGGTATAATTTCCGTATTGGAACTCCACTTTCTGTACTATCTATAATAATATCTATTAAATCCAAAGTGTCCCTATCTTTTATAATTCGCAAAAATTTATTTTTTAATATTTGTTTATCTATACTTGGATAAAACTTTTTAATATCTAATTTCAAACAGTATTTAGTATTTTTTCTATCTCTCACAAGTATTTTCTTCAAATATTTCATCCCATGCATTATTCCTCTATTTTTTACTGAGCCACAGCAATATTCATACATTCCCTTCATTATAAGTGGTTGTATTTGTTGCATTAAAGCCCAATGAACAATTTGATCAGGATAAAAACATGGTTTATATATAATTCTCTCTTTTTTTCTTACTCCATCATGAATTTTCATTTCTACATAAGGCTTTGGTTTATATGTTTTTGTTGAAAGTTTTTTATATATTTCCTCAACATAAAATACACTATTATTTATTACTTGACTTACATTTTCTCTTTGTTTTTTACCTTTTGAAGCATTAAGCATAGCTTTATATATATTGTTTTTATCAATTATTTTAGGATAAATATTTTTAGCTGTTTTCATTTTTACTCCTGGTTATCTTATTTTTGTCTACCGACTTTTCATTTAAAAGAAACTACTAGGCCAGTCCAGTTCGACTAATTTTCAGCAAGGGCTGTGGAAAATGATGTGTAATAATAAATTATTATTTTCAAAAATAAAAACACGAGCCCCGCAATTCCAATTCGCATTCGAAGAGTCATTGTTCAAATTCCAATACCACAAGCCATCGTTAGTACCATTGTTCGAATTACCGCCCACACGAGCAACCCTAAACGAGAAGCAAATGCTAGAACTCCTACACATCAAATCCCATTGCCAAATATTATACTAAAATAAAAATAAAAAAATAACTACTCTACAAAATAGTTAGGTTAACTGGGAGGCTGGTCGCCCCCAGACCCCCACTTTACTGGTATTTAAGAACACGAGCCCCGCAATTCCAATTCGCAACCGAAGAGTCATGGTACAAAAGCCAAAACCACAAGCCATCGCCAGTACCATTGAGCGAAGCACCGCCCACACGAGCAACCCTATTTCCAGTTGCAGAACACCAATAATAATCCGTTGTTCCTGTACTGCTATTTGCCCCTATTTCTGTTGGTAGTTGTATTAGTGGATGATTTATGTCAAAACCTAAATCTTTTGTCCAACCTTCTTTTTTAGAATTTACATATCCTAATTTTTCATAAGGTGCTTCAAATTTATCACTTACATATTGTGCTGGATCATAGCAAATGTATGCCTGACAATCCTTGATATTTATTCCATCCACAAACATAAATATATTTGAATGTATTCCTTCTATACCTCTATATATAACATTGTGTTTATTATCATTTATTAAGCATCCTGATTTCATTCCTAATGAGTCACATTGACCTGCTGATTGAACACAAGTCCATATTGTAGTTGTTAATGTTATACTAGCAATAGGGTCTCCATCAAATACAATTTCTTTTGCATTTGTTTCTCCTTCAGTATAACTATTTATTGCTGTTATAGTTTTTATAACAGATGATGCACTATCGTATGACCCAATTCTTACTTGTTGGCCTACTACAAATGAATTTCCTGCTGATGTATTTACTATAATTCTATTAGTATTAGATTCTGCAAGTAAAGCTACATCTCCGTTATTATGTCTCATAGCAGAACAACCATTTCCAAGTGTTGATTGTGAATTAAAACTTGCATATTCCACTAGATATAAACACTGTATAGCAAAATATCTCCAATCTAATAAGCAATAGTCGCTTCCAAGGCCTTGTACTAATGTTCTATATTGTTTTATGTTTTTAAAATCTGCTCCTGCTAATCCACTATAACTATGCAATTTACCATCTGTTCCTATTCCAGTTAAGTATCTTGCAATATCAAATTCTTTAATTTCTTTATAATCAGCTTTGTTGTAATCAGCAATTGATATATACCAATAATCATTTTCTTGCCATATTTTTATCCAAAAAGTAGGGATATGTGTATATACATCTCCATTGCTTCCATCAAAAGCAAAATCCGCATCTCCATAATATGCTTTTTTCTTTCCTGTTTCCAGATCCAAGTTAAATGATATGATATCCTTCCAAGGAGAAAGATTATCAAAATCGTTTTGCACAGTCCCTCCATTTTTTGTTGCATTTGCTATTAATCCTACTGCATCATCTAACCTTTCCCAAGCTGCAGATGTATTATTTGATATTTTTCTTCTTATTGTATAAATATGACCTCTAGTTGAAGCTATATTGTCTAATTTATTATTTATCGTTGTTATATTTCCCTTTAAAGTTGTTATATCAGTAGTGTTTTTTGATATATTATTTTTATTTGTTGAAATATCATTTTTTACTGCTGTATCATTATAATTACTTAAGCCTGCTAATTTGTTTTTTTCAGCTGTTGTATAATCATTTGTACTTAATCCCTTTCCTGTTACTTTATCAACTTTTTCATCACTAACTTTCTTTACTCCATTGTCTATTTTCGTCCAGTTATCATTTAATGCTTTATCAACATCAAAATTTGAATCTAGGTCTTCACTATTGTTAGTATCCCATTTAAATAAATTTAAAAAGCTTGTCCATAATGCCATTTTAAAATCCTCCTAACTAAAATTTATTTTTTTTCCATCTAAATACACATCACCATTCCATATTTGTAAAGCTCCTCCAATGCTTTCTCTATACATTCCATTTATTGCAACTCCATTTTTTGTTATTGCTATTCCTGGCTTTCCGCTTCCTAATATAAAATCGTATGTTGCTGTTGTTAACTTATCTGATATAGTGATCTCAACATCATAACTTTTATTGATATCAAACCCTTTCGCCCCCAAGTCACCTTTTATTTGTCCTGAAAAGCTAAATGTTTTACCATTTCTTGTAGGGGTCAAATTGGTTGTTCCTGTTTTCCAAGTATTAGATGTTGTTTCTTTATATCTATAAGTACAACTTTTTATTTCATTTAATACAGCTCCAAAACTGCCTTCCCATATAGAACCATTGAATGCAAGAGTAGAAATTGAACCAATTCCGTTTTCTCTTATTACTTCTACTTTGTTCAATGTAATTGCAGTGTAATCAACATATCTTGCTGGAGATATTTGTTTCAATGAACTATTACCTCTACTATCAATTGCATACATTGTAAATATATTGCTCTTAACCGCATTTATAGTAGCTTGTACATTTGCTGTAGATGAATAGTTTACATCAACTTGACTACTTGCAATAACAAATCTATATTTAGACATTGAAGCATAATTTTTTGCAACCGCTTTATTGGCTGTTGAAATTGTTGCCCTTACATTGCTATATCCCTTTATGATATACTGATTATTTCCTGTTAATGCTATTGTTTTAGAATTTATATCTTCATAAACAAAATTAGAAAAAGTAGGATTTGAATTTACTACATTCAAAGTTCCTACTTTTTCACTATAATACTCTGCATTTCCGTATGT
>CAKPKI010000058.1 GCA_934167135.1 uncultured Clostridia bacterium | reverse complement strand
CGATAAAAGATATGGCAGACACATATCAAGTAAAAAATGAAACAAATAGATACTTTAAAAATAGACAGGCATTTATTACAGAATTATTAAATAATTTAGACGGATTTGAAGAAAATATGTTATATGAAGATATGACAAAGCCAGATAATGAAATTGTAAATGAGCTATTTGATATATTATTAGATAAACAAGAAATAACACGAGAAGATTTATTAAAAGCATTTGCAAAATTTAATAACTATATAGTTCAATATAATGATGAAGCAATTAGTAAAAGAATGAAAAATGATATTGAACAAATTGTAAAGGCAGTAAATTATGCATATAAAATAAGTAAATCAAACTTTATTTGGGAAGAAAAAGTAAAATCAAACAAAAAGAATGTACAAGCTCAACTTGATGGAGTGTCAAAAGCTATTTCAAGTATAGCAGTAAAGATGGAGGAAGAAATTAAGCAAGATGAGGACTTTTCAACAGAAAAAAGCAAAATAACAAAGGCACTTGAAATAAAAGAGATTTTAGTACAAGGAATAGATATAAATAAAAAGGATAATAGATATTTTATAGATGTATATTTACAAGAAGATAGTAAAACAAGTGAAAATTCGGATTTTGATAAAATTCAAAAAGTATTAGAAAAAACTTTAAATGAAAAAATGATGAGAAATGAACCTAAAATAAGAAAATTCAACAAACAAGGAAAAAGAATAATTAGCTTTTTATCAGCAGACAAATATATATTACAGGTAGGACAAGCTACTAAAATAAAAAATAATAGTCCAGTATCTGGAGATAGTTTATTGCAAATAAGATTAAATGATGGAAAATATCTGATAGCATTAAGTGATGGAATGGGAACAGGACCAGATGCAAGAAAAAGTAGTCAAATAGCAATAAAAATGCTTGAAAGATTATTGATGTCAGGTTTTGACAAAAATACTTCTATAGATTTAATAAATACAACAATTATGAATGCAAATGAGGAGATTTTTGCTACATTAGATATAGTTATAATTGATTTATATAATGGTAAAATTGAATTTATAAAAAATGGTGCTTGCCCAACATATGTAAAAAATAAGAAAAAAGTTCAAATTGTAAAATCTTTGAGTTTACCAGCTGGTATTTTAAAGGATATCAATTTGACAACTTATGATAAAGATATCGAAGATCAGGATACTTTGGTAATTTGTAGTGATGGTATTTTGGATTCTAATGTTGAGTATAAAAATAAAGAACTTTGGGTAAAGTATATGTTAGAGGATATTGAAACTACTAATTGTCAAAAAATTGCAGATCTGATTTTAAATGAGGCAATAGATAATAGTTATGGAATTGCAAAAGATGATATGAGCATAATTGTGTGTAAATTTATTGCTGGTTAATGGTTTATTTTAAATTAATACAAAGAAATCCTTGAAATTATAAAAATGTTAGTATATAATTTAGATATACATATGAAATTAGGAGGAAAATATGGGAGAAAATATATTAGAAACAACAGGGAAAACATTTACAAAAGAAGATTTAAAAATGAAGAAGGCAGAAAAAAAGAATTTACAAAAAGAAGCAGATAAAGTCATAACAGAATTACAAGAAGTAATTGAAAGAGAATAAACAAAAGTAAAATAGGAGATTGAAAGATGAATGATAATACTCAAGAAAAAAATTTAGTTGAAAGAAAAGAAAATAATATATTTGAAAAAATAAAAGGTTTTTTTAGAAATCTATTTGGAAAAAAAGAAGAAGTTAATAGCATGGCTGACGAAAACTTTGAGATGGAAATGGAAAAGAGCAGTGAGTTTAGAGAGTCAATAAAAAATTTTGAAGTTGATGAAAGTAATATTTTTGAGTTGCAAAGAAGATATCATAATGACGAAATATCAGAAGATGATTTAACACAAGAACAAATTAATCAATTATGCCAATTATATGATATTCAAATTGCGGATTTAAAAAAGACAATTATGACTAAGCAAAAAATGCTTGAAAATTATAAAAAAAATAGAAGAATATAATATTAGGTAATTAACAAGGGTGTATTTTTATACATGCTTGTTTTTTATGCTATATAAATCTAAGTTCTTATATTTATCTATGTATTAATTTAAAATAGACCATTAATTCAGTGACGATTTTTTACACAATACACTTGTCAGTAAAAACATTTTGTGATATATTATACATGTAGAAAAATATAATAAAAAGAGGTTTATAGGTAGAGCCACAAAACCTAAATATAAATATAAGGAATGGAAAATATGGCAAGAGGTAAAAGATATCAAACAGAAGGAAAGTTAAACTACACAAAAGTATTTGCAGTAATAATAGCAATCGCAGTACTAATAATGTTCATATTTATAATAAAAAATGTATTAAAACAACGAGAAAAAGTAACAAAAAATTACGAATATTTCGCATTATATGCTCAAAATAAGTGGGGAATAATAAATCAAGATGGAGAAGAAGTAATAGCACCATCATACCAAGAAATGATAGTAATTCCACAAAAAGACAAAGATGTATTCATATGCACATATGACATAAACGAAGAAACAGGAACATACAAAACAAAAGCAATCAACGAAAAAAACGAAGACATATTAACAGGATATGACCAAATAGAAGCAATAGACAATGTTGACAAAAACAACAATGTTTGGTATGAAGAAAATGTATTAAAAATTAACAAAAACGGAAAATATGGATTAATAGACTTAAATGGAAAAGAACTATTACCAGCAGAATATGATGAAATAACAGCACTAGATGGAATGGAAAACAGTATAGTAGTAAAAAAAGACGATAAAGTAGGATTAGTAAATGATAATGGAAGCATTATTATAGAAGCAAAATATAAAGAAATAAAACCATTAGGAGAAACATACAAAGAAGGATACATTACAATTGACGAACAAGGAAAATATGGAGTAATAAGTGCAACAAAAAGAGAAATATTAGAAAACAAATATGATGAAATTTCATCAATATACTTAAAAGAATACTATTTAGTAAAAGAAAACGATACAAAAAAAATAGTAAACTCAAATGGAGAAACAATAATAGAAAAAGGATTTGACGATGTAAAATCAGCAACAACAAATGGCATAATATTTACAAAAAACAATTTATATGGAGAAATGAATATAAATGGAGAAATAACTTTAGAAGCAAAATATCAAGACTTAAAAGAAGCAAAAGAAGGCTCATACATAGCAAAACAAAATGATAAATATGGAGTTATAGACAATGTAGGAAATGAGCAAATACCATTTGAATATGAAGGAATAACATACAATGAAAAGGCAAAATTATTCTTTGCAGAAAACTCAGAATATAAAACATCAATAATAGACGAATTGTATAACACAAAGGCAACAGGAATAATATCAGAAGTAAATGTAGACGGTGGATACATAAGAATGAGAATAGATGATGAATATAAATATTATGATTTAAACGGAGAAGAAACATCAAATATTCAAGTATTAAAAGACAATACAATATTTTTAAGTAAAAAAGACGGAAAATATGGTTTTGTTGACAAAAAAGGAAATCCTGTAACAGAATATATATATGATGACGCAACAGAACAAAATCAATGCGGATATGCATCAGTAAAAAAGGATGGGCTATGGGGTTCAATAGATAAAGAAGGAAAAGAAGTAATAGAACCAAAATATCAATTAGAAGACAATTTAAAAATTGATTTTATTGGAAAATGGCACTTAGGAGAAGACCTTAATATGAATTACTACTGTGAAAAATAACCAGTGAATAATGAATATTTATTGGAGAGAGGAATGTAATAATATATGGAGCTAAAGACAAAATATCAATATACATATTTTATTTATCCTTATGTAATAAAGGAAAATAAATTTTCTAAATATTTATTAAAATTATTAAAAGATAAAAATTGTAAATTAAAAATATTCAAAAAAGAGAGAGATTTAAATACATACACATATTTTTCTCATAGAGCGAGAAATTATATGTTTAACAGTTTCAATTTTAGTAGAACAAGATTAGCAAGATTAAATGAACTACCATTAGAAACTAAAGCAGCAGTATTAGCAGAAAATCCATGTACAATTTTTGAATACAATTTGCAAAAAGATATACAAGGAAAAACATCAGAAGGTAGTGGAATATTTTTTAAAATACCTAAAATTGAAATAATATGTTTTAATACAGGAATATGTTTTTTAGGAATAAAAACACATATAGAAGATAGTGATAAATTTACGGATTTATTAAATTTTAATTACAAATTTAGAGATATAAATCAAGAATTCGGAAATATGAATAATTATGACAATATCAGAGTTCAAACAGATTATTTTGAAGATGTAAAATATTTTAAGGAATTTATAGAAAATATAACAGGTTCAAATGCAGAATCTATAAAACTAGACATAGATACAGAAAGATTTCTAACATTTTCGTATGTATGTATAGATCAGGAAAATTGGAATAGTACAAGTGAATTTGATAATATTCGTAGCAGTTATATTAAATTTTTAAATATTTTGCCAAGTGATAATAGTATAAATTTTTCAAAAAATGATATGAAAGTAATATCAAAATGGAAATATGCAAAATTAGGTATAACAAAACAAGGAGTAACGCTGTTTGCTTCAAGTTGTGATATCAATAATTATACAGTATTTCCACATGAATTTGAGCAACAATATTTATATACATATATATTGGCTATATATATAAAAATCTATTTGAAAAAAATAAATCTGGAATTTAGACAAAGTGAAACGGTAAATAAACCGCGTAGGGATTTTATAAATTTCACACAGTCATTGTGGATAAATGAAGTAACAGACAATGATACGGGTTCAATATTTTATCAACATTTAAAAGACATTTTAGAATTAAATACATTGTATGAAGATACAAAAAATAAGTATGATATTTTATATAAAGAAATGAATATTGAGAAAACTGCAAAAAACAATGTTGCAATTACGGTTATATTAATAATAACATTAGTAATCAATTTAATAAATATATTATTTTTTGGAAAATTGTAGAAATGTGGAAGGAACCAAATATGAAAATAAGAACAGGGACAGATATTATAGAAATAGAAAGAGTTAAAAATAGTATAGAAGAAACAGAAGGAAAGTTTTGCGAAAGGGTATATACATCTAAAGAAATTGAATATTGTGAGAGTAAAAAAATGCAAAAATACCAACATTATGCTGGAAAATTTTCAGGAAAAGAAGCTATTTTTAAAGCAATATCTGCAACCTTAAAAAATAAATATGAAATTGGTTGGAAAGATATAGAAATTTTAAATGATGAAAATGGGAGACCGTTTGTTAAGTTGAATGATAAATTCATGTTAAATATAGAAGATATAGATATAAGTATTTCGCATTGCAAAGAATATGCAATAGCAAATGTGATTGTAGTAGAAAGGTAGGAAAATATGGAGTTTTTTGATTCACACTCACATTATAATGATGAAAAATTTAATGAAGATAGAGAACAAATTATAAATGATACTTATAATGATGGTATAACAAAGTTTGTATGTGCGGGATATAATATAAAATCTTCTTTGTTTTCAATAGAATTATCAAAAAAATATAAGTTTATTTATTCAATATGTGGAATTTCGCCAAATGATATTCCACAATCTGAGCAACAATTGTGGAAAGATATTGATGAAATTACAAAAATAGTTAAATTAAATGACTCAAAAAAAGTAGTTGCAATTGGAGAAATTGGACTTGACTACTATTGGAATAAAGAAAATAAAGAAATACAGAAAGAAGCATTTATAAAACAAATAGATTTAGCAAATGAATTAGAATTACCAATTGTAATCCATTCACGAGATGCTTTTATAGATACTATAAAAATTATTAAAGAACATAAGGTAAATAAAGCGGGGATATTTCATTGTTGCCAATTGAATCAGGAATTAGTTAAACAAGCATTAGAATTAAATTATTATATTTCTTTTGCTGGTCCAATAACATTTAAGAATTCTAAAAATGCACCAGATATTATAAAAATGGTACCACTTGATAGAATTTTAATAGAAACAGACAGCCCATATTTGTCTCCTGAACCTAATAGGGGAAAACGCAATGATTGTAGAAATGTTAAATATATTGCACAAAAGATTGCTGATGTAAAAAATGTTACATTAGAAGAAGTAGCACAAAAGACATATGAGAATGCAATGAAAATCTTTGAAATCTAGGATGTGATAATATGTATGACAATTGGGAACAATTAGAAGAAGAAAATAAACAGTGCAGAAAATGCAGATTGTGTCAGAATAGAAATAATGTGGTTTTTGGAACAGGAAATAGAGAAGCTGATTTAATGTTTATAGGAGAAGGTCCTGGGGCAGATGAAGATTTGCAAGGTATTCCATTTGTTGGTAAGGCTGGAAAGCTTATGAATATGGCATTTGAGGCAATTGGACTAGACAGAAATGAGGTGTATATAGCCAATATTGTAAAATGCCGTCCACCATCAAACCGAAATCCACAAGATGATGAGGCATATGCTTGTTTGAATTATTTGAGAAATCAGGTTATTTTAGTAAAACCTAAAATTATTGTTTTACTAGGAAGTGTAGCTTTAAAGAATATACTTGGTAAAGAGTACGGAATTACTGCAAGCAGAGGAAAGTGGGTTGAAAAAAAAGGAATTTTATATATGCCTACATGGCACCCAGCTGCTCTTTTGAGAGATGAATCAAAAAAGATTGATTTTATAAAAGATTTGCAATCTGTTATGCAAAAATATAAAGTTTAAAGTCGCTATATAGCGACTTTTTATGTGCTTATTTACTTAAAAATTCTATAATGGTTAAAAGTAAATTTAAATCTTTTTCTGTAAGTGTATCTAAATTTTTTGATATATTTTCAATAAAATTATTTTTTTTGTTATCTATATAATTATTTAATAATTGAGATGGGGAAGAGTCTAATGCGTTTGATAAATCAATTAAAGCAAGACATCCTGGTAGATAAGTGCCGTTTTCTAAGCCGTAGATGTAGTTTGCTGAAAGATTACTTTTTTCTGCTAGTTCTTCTCTAGTGTAATTTTTTGCTTTACGCAATCTTAATAGATTTTGTCCTAATGTTGTTGCAATTTCTTTTCTTCTTTCGTCTTCTTTGTCTGGAATTTTATTCAAATAAGCCACCTCCACTTTTTATATTATAATTTATTAAAAATAATTGTAAAGAAAGTAAACTGTTACTTTTTTATACAATACTAATAAAAAGACTATATTATTCTTATACTTTTTCACATAATGCTAATAGATATTATTAGTATTTATATAAAAAATATGAGAAAACTATCAAAAAACTATTTACAAATTTTTGTTGTAATGATATAAATGTATTAGAACAAAAGATTAAGGGGGTGAAAAAATGACAAAAGTGAAAAATTTGGTAATAGTTTTTGTTGTTGGAATAGTATTATTATTAATACCTAGTATAACAATGGCGGTTACAGATACAGTTACATCAGAAAAAGTAGTTACATCTACAAATGGTTCTGTAGAATATATTTTTAAAGGATTAGACTTAGAAGAAGGTGCTAGTTATGAATGGGCAATTGAGAAAAGTCAAGATGCTAATATAACTAATTGGTATTCTGTAACAGCACCAGAATATAGTACTGGAAGTATAAAAGTTAGAGTGTTAGCTACAGAACCAAAGCATTTAACTGTATTAAAATCTACAGATGTTGCATATATTACAATAAGAAAAGTTGGTGAGACAAAAAATATTCTTGAAAATTATAAAGTTGATTTAACTTTACCACTTTTAAAGGCTTTTACTGTGACAAAGTCTATTTTTTATGATAGAAATGTAGAAAGTAATCCAGCTTTTAATATTGGGTATATTTATGGGTTAAATTCAAATAATATTGAATATAAGTGGGAGAAAATAACTGACAGTAATATTATAAATGGTTATATTGATAAAGAACATGATTTATCAAGTTTAAATTTAAAAGGAAAAGAAAGTTTTCCAAGTCTTACAGATACTGGTTGGCGTACAACAAATTATTCAGCAGGTGGTATTGCAATATTGAATCGTTATTTGCCAGAGGAAGACGGACTTTATTACTTATGGTTAAAAGGAAGTGATAATGATGTCAAAACAATATATGGACAAGCGATACTAGAAGTTGGAGAAGTAACTAAAATAAATACAAATAATAATAACAACAATAATAATAATAGTAATAATAATCAAAACTCTCAAAACCAACAGACAACCAATAATAGTACTACTACAGGAAAAAATAACAATAATGGTAGTACTGTAGAAAACAAAACAAATGATCAAGACACCACAATAGCAACAGGAAGTTTACCAAAGGCTGGATTAAAAATTGGATTATCAATATCAATAATATTAGTTACAGGGGTTGTAATTTTTGCATATTTAAGGTATAATAAATTTAGAGATATAAAATAATAGAGGATGGCAAAACGTCCTCTTCAATTTTGCAAAGGAGTACGATATATGCAAAAAACAAACAAAAATAATACAATTTCAATTCCATTATTTGTTGTAATATTAGCAATAATGGTAGTACTAACATTATTTTTTAGTATAAAAACAATCTGTTTTGGAAACAACGATTCAGAAGAAATAGAGCAAGTAGAAGAACAAGTGGAGGAACCACAAGAAGAAGTTCAACCAGAACCTGTAGAAGAACCAAAACAAGAAGAAGTACAAGCAAGTACAGAAACACCTGAACAAGTAGAAGAGCCACAAACAGAAAATAAAGTACAAACATATACTGCTTCAGATGGAAAAACATATGAAAGTATAGGGAGTATAAATATACCACGATTAGGAATAAACTATCCAATATTATCAACAACAACAGACAAACTACTAAAAGTATCTGTAACCAAATATTGGGGAGGCAATCCAAATGAAGTTGGAAACTTATGTATAACAGGGCATAATTATAAAAATTCTAAATTCTTTGGAAAATTACCAAATATACAAAATGGAGATATTATTCAAATTACAGACCTAAATGGTAAAACTTTAGATTATACAGTGTATAATACATATGTGGTTGACCCAGAAGATACTTCATGTACAAGCCAATTAACAGATGGAAAAATTGAGGTTACTTTAATAACTTGTTATTATGAAAATGGTAATGCTCATGCAACAAAAAGACTTATTGTAAAAGCAAGAGTTCAATAGAGATATAAAACGAGTAGTTTTAAACTACTCGTTTGTTTCTCTAATTTATATTATTATCTAAAAGTACAAGTATTTTAAAGTAGATTGAATATCATCTAAATCACTTAAAGATACTTTAGAAACGCTACATATTAACAATATAGCAAGTACAAATAAACAAGCATATACTAATGTAGACATTTGAACTAACTTATCAGAATTCTCAATATCTAAAGAATCTCTAAAAGCATAAGTTAGAGTAAATGAAGAATATATGGCTACTACAAATAAAGCAAGTACACCTAGAGGTGCATAAATAAATCCTAAAATTGTAGCAACAACAAAACCACAAGTATAAAGTAAAATAGAATTACTTACTAAAGACAAGGTTTCTGAATATTTTTTGTCACATTTTAATAATTTAGAGATAATAAATAAAACTAGAGCACTTAGTGCTATTACTATTAATAAAACTAACCAAGTATAAATAAATGTTTTTAACAAATGAGCATTTTGTAATGCATCACTCTTTTTGCTTGCTAGAACTTCCTTTGATAAGTAACTAAAGTTTTTTTCTGTATATAGTGTAACTATTGAAATTACAGTTTTTAATAAATTTACTATAGATATTATAAAAGTAATAATACCTGTTTTTATAGATCCATCTTTTAGTGTTTCTTTCTTAGAAATATCTAAGATTGAAGTTACTGGATTTTTTATTTGATTTAATATATTTTGAAACATAATTAATTCTCCCCTTTATTTAAAAATATTAATATTATCAAGTATAGTATCAGCAATTTCTCCACCGATATTACCTTTACCTACCTTGGTGTTATTAGCCCCGCTAATGTGTGGATTAGTAAGACCTGTTCGTTTTGTAATAAATCTATCATCTTTTTTCAAGTTAGAAACAGTTCTTTTCGTTTCTGTTTCGTGATGATGTCGTGCATTAGAATTACGATATCTAAAATACATGATAAAGAAATATACAATGCCCAATAATGCAAATATCCAATTATAATCAAAATCACTAAGCAATAGCATTGCTCCTATACCTAATAGTTCTACAAGGCATGAAATTCCAACTAATTTTGGCATATGGATAGGTACACTACCCATTGTTTCTTGTGTTCTTGCATTAACAGCAACATAATGTAACATTGTTGAGTTATCACTTTTCTTCTGTTGATAACTATATAACCATACTGGTAAATATGCAGTTTTCCACTGCTTTCCTTTAATATTAAGTTCTTCCCTAGACCAGTGAACTCCACGGTCATATTTAGAAATTGTATCATTTGCAGCAAACCTGGCTATATCTTTTGATTGTTGTTCAACCACAGGTCGTAATTGGTCAATGTTTACATCTCTTTTTTCAGAAGTATATCCTTTTAGAT
>CAKPKI010000057.1 GCA_934167135.1 uncultured Clostridia bacterium | reverse complement strand
ATATAATCCACATGGTCATTAGAGTTAGGTTCCCATATTGCAACATCTGTAATATATGGGCTAGCAGCTCCTACACCTATTCCTGCTGTATCCTTAAGTATAGTTGCTTGATCTGCCATTACATCAGATGTTCCATTATATTTGGCTAGTGCAATTCTCGCTGTATTTTGTAAACCTGTTGAAGCTTTTTCTGCATCAGTTATCTTTAATAATGAATCATAATTCAATTGCAAAGTATCATCTTGATTTGCATCTTTAGAAGAATTTTTTAAAAATATGTCAAATGCAAAATACCCAGGGAATGTTGAACTTGCTGCACTTGTTTCTGATTCTACCATTGCTTTTATATCTTTTAACTTATATATACCTCTTGTTGGATTTTCTGTCTTTCCTCTAAGCATTTTTAAGTCTGTTTGATTTCCACTAGTAACTCCTAATGTTGACACTGGCAACATTTCTGAAGGTGATATATTATGATGTCCAGAATATGCATCATCCATAATACTTAATTGTCCTTCTTCTGTTCCCAAAGCTATACCATTTGACCAATTTTGGGCATCAAGTGAAATTTCCAAACCTTCTGCAACTTCTACTGTACCATTCAAATTTGTAATTGATACATTTTTCTGTGTTGTAAACCATGCATATGTAGATATTATAAACATTACTAATGCTATTAGTATTATTAAGAACATCACATTCATTTCAGATTTTCTTTTATCTTTATTATTTTTTCCCTTCATTTTCTTCTCCCTTTCTCATATTTCGCTCTTTTTTTCAATTTACTTTCATTTTACTATCTATTTTTTTGTTTGTCAACAATTTTCCTCCATAATTATATTACATTTGTGTTACAATTTTATTACATTTTATATGTATAATTTGTAGTCTTTTTTTACATTTTTTATTGTTTAAATTTATAATATAGTTAGCAAAAAAAGCCATGAAATTATAATCTTTTTCATGACTTTCTTAGTATAAAATAAAGCATTATTTTTCTGTGTTATTTTCTTTTATAAACTTATGACTATTTAACAGATTTATAAACAATTCTACTTCTATACTTAAAAAAGCTAAATATGGCACATGTTCTTCAAGCACATATTCTCTAAGCGTTTTATCTGAAACAGTGTCAACTCTAGTTCTTTCTGTATATGTTGTATCATTTGTCATAATAATATAATAAACAAATATTACAGCAATCATCATTAATACTTTATTACCTTTTTTATGTTTTACTTGCAATATAAAGGTTATCATCGAAGCTATAAATACAATACTTGCAACCAAATTTAAAATTCTTGCATCACATTTTATCCAAAATCCTGGATTTTTTATATTCCACCTATATGATAAATATACCCATACAAACATATTTATTAGTATACAAATATTCAATACTCTATATTTTCCGTTTATTAGATTTTCTATTAACATTACTATTGGCAATACAAATATAGATATATTAACAATTATAATTAATATTTCTGCTATTTTCATTTTTCTCTCTCCTTGTACATTTTCTTTTTTCTTTATTTGCATTATATCAAAGTATTATTTTTAAAACAAGTAATTTTTATTCCAAAATATGAAGTGTTTCTTCTTTATTTTCAAACCCCTCCAAATTATAATAACTACTAGGAATATTACCTATTATAAGGTGTTCAGCTATAATCACTTGATTTACCACATTTTCACTATAATTTTTTAATGGAGTAACAATTTTCATATCGCAATCAAAATTCACATATATTCTATGCAAAGTTTGATTAATTCCCTGAGCAACAAACTCACTTTTTATTTCAGTATCAACAGTACCAGAAACCGCAACATCTATTGGTATTTCTGGTCCTGTTGCAGACAAAAAATATACTCCAGACAAGCTTCCCAATCTTATTTTAATTTTTGCTTTATCAATATTTTCGAATTCATGTTGAATATTTTCTGTCAATTCAGAAATCAAATTATTTATTGGTACTGCATTTGATTTTATCATTAAGATATTTCCTTTTTCGTCTTTTTCTATTGTATATAATTCGTCATACTGATATTTATTCATTATAATTGTTGATTGCTGATTAGTAATTATTATAGCTTCTGTTTTTATTTTTTCTTCACACATAGTGGAAAATATTGGTTCAATATAATGGTCTAATGTTTTAAATACTAGTATTATTATTAATATTAGTATAAATATTTTTATTATCTTTTTTGAATTTTTTCCATTTGAATTTAATAGAAATCTTTTTCTGGAATAAATTTTTTCATCAGCCATTAGTCTTCTCCTAAATTTTAAATCATTTGTGGTATTGCTATTGGTTCTTTTGATCTTTTTAATACATATTTAGGTATATATATTTTTTCTCCAGCTCTTAATTTATCTGGATTTTCCATTCCATTAACCCTTGCTATATCGTCAACTGTACTTCCAAACCTTTTGGCAATCTTCCACAAAGTATCTCCTCCTTTCACTACATATATTATTACACTATAATCTTCTGAATTTTCTTCCTCTTCTATTGATATATCACTAATTACTGGTATAGTTGAATTTTTATATGTATTTGTCTCAAAATTCAAGTCTACATTTACACTTACTATTCCAGCTTGGTTTACGAATTCTTGCGAATTTATTTCTATATTTGTGTCAACTTTGCAATTTTCTCCTGTATCTATTCCTTCAACTACTTTTTCAAAAGGAATTCGTGTTTGCTTTGTATTTATTCCTATAGTAGAATTATCTGTAAATATTAAGTTTATTTCTAATTCTCCCTCAAACATGATTTTTCCATTCATCACATTTTCTTTATTTATTACAGGATTTATTGTTGTATCAACTATATTACAATTTTCAAGTTCTGGCATGTTTATTTTTTCTCTTATATTATATACATCTTTTTTACATTGTTTATTTGTTACTGTGTTTATCATATTTTGATTAAACATCATTTTTTCTCCTGGACAATACATATCTCTGATTATTTGGATTTCTTTTTCTTCATATGCCATACAATAAACTTCTACTTCCATTTCCACATATATTGAATGTTCTTCTATAGAATTTGGTTTTACTATTATATTTTTTATTATATATGTTGTTTCACATATATTGTCTTCTTGTATATTTGGCATATCAATAAATCCGAACAAGTGGCAATCTACTTTTAACTGTACATATACGACCTTCTTCTGTTAAATATATAATTTTAGCTTCTACCTCTGCTTTTGCTAATATCTTATTATAGCTTATTTTTATGTCTTTATCTACCAAACAAAATTGTGCACTTAAAATTTCTGCAAGATTATCTGTATTTTCAATTGCAATATTTTCTTTTACAGATGTTTTTGTTGAACCATCTCCCACCAATGAATTTACTCTCATATTTTTATTAAGTACTTGTATATCATTATTATTTAAATCTGTTATTATATCTACAGACACTTGTGAATATATTTTCATTGATATTTCTATTGTTGCTTTTATTCCTATTTTTCTTCCATTTATCACTTTACATTCTATTAGTTTTACTTTTGGTAAAACTTCTACATTCATGCTTTCTTGTAGTTCTGGCATATTAAAGCTTTCTGAAAAATCTAAACTTGTATTTAGCCCTCTTATATTGTCTCTTTGGCCTTCTTCTGCATTTTCATCTGCTAAATACATTATATATGTCAATATATTACCATCTATTTTGATTTTACCATCTATTATTTCTTTTTTATATATACTTATGTTGCCACTGGTGTTAATTGTGTTTAATATATCTGGTTTCGAATCTGGTACTATCATGTCTCCCTGTACATTTATAATTTCTTTTTTTTCACTTACAACTTTGTTTACTTTTAAAGTTTCTTTTGTTATGTTTATCTCCATGAAAAAACCTCCTCTTCATTTTTTTGCTTATTAATGTATATGGTGTTTTTTTATGTTTTATTACAAAGTTTGTAGCTTTTATGCAATAGTAAAAAATTTTCCGCAAAAAAAATCCCCTCATTATAGAAGGAATTTTGAAATTTATTATTCTGCTGATTCTTCTGTTTCAGGATCGTCATAAGCTTTTAATATAGCTTCTTGTACTTTCTCTCTTGTTTCAGCATTGATTGGATGAGCTATATCTTTGAATTCTCCGTTTGGAGTTTTTCTGCTTGGCATAGCTATAAATAATCCATTTTGACTTTCGATAACTTTGATATCATGGATAACGAATTCATTATCGAATGTTACAGAAGCAACAGCTTTCATTCTGTTCTCTGAATTTACTTTTCTTAAACGTACATCTGTTATTTGCATTGTGTGCACCTCCACTGTTTATAAATTTGTACATATTTATATTCTATCTTATGTACTACTATATTATTCGTCACTAAAAAAAGTTTTCCCTCTTTTTTTTACATTTTTTTATTAAAGTTTTTTATAATTTAGTATTTGCAATTTATGTAAATTTATGTTATACTAATTCTATAATTGGCATAATAAGTCAATGAGCCATACAATTATATAATTCAAGGAGGATACAACTATGAAATATTCAACATTTATTTATGAAACTCTCTGGAAGAATGATACACTTTTGCTTCGGTTAGAACATTATTCCGTTTCTGAAATTTTAGTGACTGATTTGAAACATGGTATCATCACTATTAAAGCACCATTAGATTGTGATATCTATGATTTATCGCAAGTTGTTTCTGGATTATTTTCAGAAGATTCTAATTTTGCTTCTGAAGTTTTAAAATTTTTCCTTGGGAATAACGATTTTTCTGTTTCCGATTTTAACTTTAAAATTAAGTTTGTCTTTAACGAAACAACAATTGTTGTTTCAAAAGACTTATCAGATGCAAACATAATCTATGGTACTTTACTTAAGGCTTCAGATTTTCATGATCATGATAAATCTTATAATTTAAAGAGTTCAGACTTTAACACTCATAATTTAAATACTTTAGATTTTTACAATCATAATAAAGCTTGTAATCTGAAAGACTCGGATCTTTACACTTATAACTATGATGAAATTTATGTTTTAGTAGACAACAAATCTAATAAGTTGAATATTCTTGACGAAATAGACTTATTAGATCAAACAACTGAATTGCTATTATTAAATGATTCAGCAAAAGCTAGATGGGATAAATTAGTAGCATCTGGTAAAAATTATTTTGTTGTTATCAATGCTATTAATTTTGCTCGACGTTGGGCAAAATATATGCAAAAGTTTATTGAAGAAGGAAAAAGTGTCCACACTATCGCAAGTCAAACCCTTAAAGATTGCTCTGTAAACAATAATGGGTTGACTCGGGAGCTTTTCAAATTTGTAATATTAATTTTAACCGATAACTGGAAATATGGCAAAGAACTTCGTCAATGGTGTGACGAAACATATGGCATTTTGTAAATTCTCATTGACAATCAACATAGACAACTTCTAACGCGTCTATAAAAAGACCTATAATCTTTAATTGGATTATAGGTTTTTTTGTTTTTTTTGCCTTTTACACTAGTACAGTATATTTTTTATTATTAGGTTCATCACTTTTATATACAGAAGATCTTGTTTCTAAAAGAAACACTTAATTCCAAATGGAGCGAATAAGCAACAGGTTACGAACTATAACGCTCTTTCTAAAATTATTATATACGAATTCTTGTTAAATTTCAATGGGAGTATGGAAATATTCCAATATTTATTGTATAATTTATACATATGAAGTCTTGAATATATAAATGATAGGAAACTAATGAATAATGATAATGAAATAAATAACATATTTGAGGGTATAAAAAAATTAGTTATTAATAGTAGAAATAAAGTATATCAAACTGTAAATACCGAAATGCTTAATTTATATTGGAATATAGGAAAGCAATTATGGAGATACAACAAGGTGATGAAAGAGCAAATTATGGTGATGCAGTACTTGAAAAATTATCACAAAAATTGACTGATGAGTTTGGCAAAGGATTTAGTTATGTTGGAAATCAAGTAAGATTAACATTAGAAGAAGAACATTTCTATCCAGACTTAGTTTTTTATAACAGACTTTTAAGATGCTTTGTTATAATTGATTTAAAAATCGGCAAAGTATCACATCAAGATATAGGACAAATGCAAATGTATATTAATTATTATGACAGAGAAATTAAACAAGAAGATGAAAATCTAACAGTAGGGATATTGCTATCAACCGATAGAAATAAAACGGTTATAAAATATACTCTTCCAGAAGATAATAAAACAATATTTTCTTCTGAATATAAATTACATATGCCGACAGAATAAGAATTAATTAATGCTGTTGAAGAAGAAAAGAAAATTTTTGAATTGAACGAAGAAAAATAGAAAGTATTTGGAGGTATAAAAGATGAACAATAAAACAAAAAAGATAGTTGGATTTAGTTTATTATTTATAATACTAATAGTTATTAAACTATTTTTAGGTGGAACATATTTATATCATTTTTGGGAAGAACTAATACCTGAAATATTAGTACTACTTATCGTAAGTTTTATATTAATGATAGTTCCATTAATTTTCAAATTAGTAAATAGAAAGAGAATAGAATATAAAAAAGGAAAAATTGTATGCTTGTTTAATAGTCTTATCTTATTTATTCTATTTTCAATACCTAATTTATTAACTATATTAAAAGGAAACAAAAATACTGAAGTAATGAGTATAGATCCAATTTCTTTTTCAAAATCATTAATTTTAGTTTATTGCATTATTGCTATAATTTATTATTTTATTAATATGTGTTTTTTTGTGGATAATAAAAAATAAAATGGTATGGGAATTCCCATAGTAGAATTTGTGTGTGAGTACAAATTCAGTGTTGGCTAGCTAGACACTATAATTACTCCCAAATTAATAAATAAAAACTTACGAACTTTAATTAGTCCGTAAGTTGTCTTCAAATGGAGCCACTAAGCAGAATCGAACTGCTGGCCTACGGGTTACGAATCCGTCGCTCTACCAACTGAGCTATAGTGGCATAAGTTGAAAAATCAAAATCTAATATAATATAACACAATTAAATAAAAAAAACAATAGAAAAAGACTACTAAATTTTTTTTAATAGCCTCTTTAATATTATTTTTCAACAATCATTGGACCAATATTTGTAACAGTTCCAGCTCCAAGTGTAAGAACTACATCATCTTTTTTTACATGTTCTTTTAGATAAGTAGCACAATCCTCAAGTGAAGAAATGTATTTTGCCTCCTTACCCAATTTGATTATAGCCTCTGCTAAATCTTTAGAAGAAATATTATAAGTATTAGTTTCTCTTGCTGCATAAATGTCAGTAACAATGATATTATCAAATGACATTAAAGCATTAGCAAAGTCATTTAAAAGATTAAAAGTTCTACTATATGTATGAGGTTGAAATACAACCCAAGATTCATTGTATTTTTTATTAGTTAGTGCTTTAGCTGTTGCAGAAACTTCAGTTGGATGATGTCCATAATCATCATAAACTCTAGCTCCATTAACTAAACCTTTAAATTCAAAACGTCTATCAGCTCCAGTAAATTTTTGTAAAGCTTTTTGTATAAATTGTTTTTCAATTCCATATACATCACATAATGAAATACATGCTAGTGCATTTAAAATGTTGTGTTTTCCAGGAATAGAAAGTTTAAAATGAGCAAAGAATTCTCCATATTTATAAACATCAAATTCAGGAAAACCATCTTCATTAAATATAATATTTTTAGCCCAAAAGTCTACATCTTCATTTTCAATACCATATTTAATTGCTTGAGCTTTAGAATATACAGGTAAATCTAAACAGTTATTGTCATCTGCATTAATAATTAAATGTCCATCTGCTGGTAATAGCTTAACATATTTTATAAATGCTTTTTTTATGTTTTCAAAATTCTTATAGTAATCCAGATGGTCATTATCAATATTTAAAATAACCTCTGACTTAGGACTGAATTTTAAAAAGCTTTCAACATATTCACAAGCTTCTATAATAAAGTTTTCGCTATTTCCGACTTTATAATTGCCATCAAGGTCTTTTATTATGGCTCCAACTTGAACACTTGGGTCTTTTTGAGCCTCTATGAAACATAAAGATACAAGTGATGTTGTTGTAGTTTTTCCGTGAGTTCCTGAAATAGCAATTGTATTTTGATAACATCTTGTAAGTTCGCCAAGAAAATCTGCTCTTTCTATAAGCGGAATTCCTAATTCTTTGGCATGCACAAATTCTGGATTATCTGGATGTATAGCAGCTGTATAAACTACACAATCTGCTCCTTCTACATTTTTTGCATTATGTCCTATACTTATTTTTACTCCCGCTTCTCTTAATGTCTGTAATATATCTGAGTCTGTACGGTCACTGCCAGAAACAGTAAATCCCCAATTTACTAGAATTTCTGCAATTCCACTCATACTGATTCCACCAATTCCAATCATATGTATTTTATTATATTTTTTTATATTATTAATATTTGGCATTATAAACACTCCCTACGAAAATTCAATATTGTTTTACTATTATATACTTATATAATGCAAATTTCAAGATTTTTGTTACAATTTATAGAAAATAAGTTACTGATTAATGGTTTATTTTTAAATAATACAAAGAAATCCTTGAAATATAGGCTTTGAATGAAGTGACGAATGTGCATGGAGAAATTTTAGAAATTCTATGCAGTTTTATGGTAAGAGTTCACGATAGTGGAAAGGACCCATAAAACAATTTAGAATTTCTTAAATTTTGTAATAAGCCGAGGAATGTAATGAAAAGCCTATATTTCAAGGATTTCTTTTAAAAATTTTATCAAAACCATTATACAGTAACGCAAATAAGGTAGAGAAATTAATCTCTACCTATTTTAGGAGTTTTTCACTATTTTATAATTTCTTTTTTGGTAACATTTCCAATCAGGTCATCAATAGATACTTCAAAAATTGTTGCAATCTTAATTATTGTTTTTATGTAAAAATTGTCTATTCTCTCTTTTTCATAAATTTCTATTGTTCTAGCTGATATATTTGCTAATTTGGCCAATTCTATTTTTTTTACCTTTGTTTCTCTTAATAAATTCTTTAATCTAAGTCCCATTGTAGTTTCTTTACTACTTAGTGCTTTATATTCTCTTTTTTCACACTTATATCCGAGTAATTCATCTAATGAAACTTCTAGATAATCTGCCATTTTTATCGCATTCTTTAGGCTTGGCATGGATTTCCCACTCAAATAAGTCTTTATCTGCGAATCATAAATACCACTTCTTTTTGATAACTGCTTTATTGAAATTTCTTTATCTGTCATAATAGTTAACAATGCTATTTTAAAATTTTCTACAATTGGCAGTGAGTAATCAAATGGTTTTAGCTCTACTTTTCTTTCTATTTTAGCTTCGATTTTAAAGTCTTCATATTTGATTCCTAATTCCATTCCAATTTTTTTCATCATTTCTATTTTTTTTATGCTTTTTTCGTTAATAATATTGCTAACATAGTTATCATTAATTCCAATATTTTTGGCAAATTGTGTTTGAGTTACACCTTTTTCTTCTAATGCATTTTTTACTGCTTGCCCAAATGTAATTCCTTCCGTATTTATTAATACTACATCGGTACTCTTAGAATAGTATTCTTTTAAATCAACCTCCATTGCTTTTTCAATTTTCTTTATAGTCCGATCTTGCGGTTTCATGACTTTTCCACTTATATATCGGCTTATGCTACTTCTATAGATTTCTGTTTTTAGTGATAGTTCATTTCGAGACATTTCTTTAGTTTTTAATAGTTCTTTCAATTTTTCTCCAAATGTCATCTGTTTGTCCTCCTGTTTTCTACTTCAATAACTTTTATATTATATCTTTTTTTTATGTATATTTCAAGTCTTTTTACATAATTTTATCCTTATATATAAAATTGAGGTAGAGAAATTGATCCCTACCTCTTTTAGGAGTTTTTTTCACTTATTATATTATCTTTGGTAACCTACTAGATCATCAATTGAAATTTCTAAAACCGTTGCTATTTTAATAAGTGTCTTTGTATGTATATTGGTTGTCTTTCCTCTTATACTGTTTCTAATCGCTTCACTTGATACCTTTGCTAATATAGCCAGTTCTCTTTCATTTACATTAACTTGTTTCATTCTATTACTTAATCTGGAACTAATAGTTTCATTTTCTTTTCCTGCCATATTGTTTATTGACTTATATTTTTTATTGCTGCTTTTATACCCTAACAATTCATCTAGTGAAATATCAAAATAATCTGCCATTTTTATGGCATTTTTCAGACTTGGCATAATTTTACCTTTTAAATACCAACATATTTGTCCGTTATTAATTCCGACTTGTGATAACTGATCTCTAGAAATATTTTTATTTCTCATATGTTCCAACAAAGATTTCTTAAAATTGTCTACTATAGGTGTCTTTAAATCAAAAGGTGTTAAATTTTTCTTTACTTTTGTTTTTGGCTTTGGCTTTGTTTTCTTAATTACCTTCTCTTTAATTTTGAATTCTTTATATGGAATTGATAATTCAGTTCCTATTTTCCGCATTGTTTCTAATTTTGGAATAATTTTTCCATTTATAATACAACTTATAGACCCTTCTCCTATTCCTATATTTCTTGATAATTGTCTTTGAGTCATACATTTCATTTGCAATTCTTTCATTATTGCATTTCCAAATGCTACACCCTCTGAATTCACTAGTTCTTTGTTATCTTTTCTAGAATAATATTC
>CAKPKI010000056.1 GCA_934167135.1 uncultured Clostridia bacterium | reverse complement strand
TCCACCGCCACCTCCGGTGCCTCCATCTGATGAATTTCCTCCATATCCAGAACCTGATGAATATGAACTTCCACCAGAAGAAGATGATGAATCTCTATTTGAAACTAAATATTCTACATGTCCTCTACGAACTAGTGAATCTAAATTATAATTTAAGTTTTCTATTGTCTGATAATCCATGTAATTATAAAAGTTTAGCTCTTTTGTTCCAAAACTATCAGAATTATTTAAAAACCTTTTATGAGCTGACCATTTTGAATATTCTATTCGTCCAATCTTCGTTCTTCTTTTATCTGATATTAATATTACTTGATATAGGCAACTTATAATAGTAATTACAATATAATAATTGAATACACTTGAATATATATTATTAATAAAACATCCTAAAAAATAGCCGATTACTCCTACTATAACAGGTGTGTACTTAATTATTTTTGAAATTTTATTATCTTTTTCAAAATATCCTTTATATTCTATTTCTTTTAACACATTTCTTTCAAATTTACCAAATTCATTAATAATTTTAGCCGAATTACTATTTAATTTTCTACAGTTTTTTAATTGTTTTAATGAACATTTTTTATTACTTCCAATTAGTTCAAATATTATCTTTATAACACAATTCTCTGTTAATGTTTTAGCACCTTTGTTATCATTTAGAATAAGATAAAAATCATTCTCATCTTCATTATTCTTTTCTATCAATATTACTTTTTGCGAAATTAATTCATCTATTGTAAGCAAAAAAGTTTTTCCTCTTACTTTTTTATTAATTAAATAATCAACTATATAATTTTTATCATTACTTGGTGCATCTTTGCAATTTTCTTTATTGTATCTTTTTTTCTCAAACAATATTTTGAATAGAACAAAAGCACAATATAAACCTAATATGCCATATATAATTGCAACTATACTAAAAATTATTTGGTTCTTCTTAATATTATATTCATCTAACTGTTGTTGTAATTCATTTGCCTTTTTATAATACTCTGACTTTGCATTTTCATCAAATCCTTCATCTATTAGTGATATCAAATAATTTATTTTTCCTTGATTAATATGATTATAGTCAATTATATAATTATACCATCTTTCTACTAATTCCTTCCATGCCTGATTAACACTTTCTTTGCAATCTTCTAATTGTTTTTGATAATTTTGTTTTTGTTCTTCATCCCAAGTATATTCACTTAATAGTTTTTTTGCCCTATTATACGAAGACATACTAGGGTTTTCATCTAATCCAATAAATATATCACTTAATTGGTTTTCTATATCTATTCTTTTTTTCTCTTCTAATGAATTTTCTGGGTCAGCCATAGCATTTTCATATTTAATAATATAATCTTTACCATTTACATTTGATTTTTTTGTAGCATCTGATACTAATGTTTTATCAAACATTATGCGTATGGTTTCATTTTTATATGCTCCAACATTGGTATCTTTTAATGATAAAGTTTGGTAATCATCTATATTACAGTAACCTGATGAAGGTCCATGTGACCAAACCATTACATTTTTATCTTCTTTTGGTAAATGTACTCTTAATTGATAATCTAAAACCTTCTCATCTGATTTATTCTCAAGAAAACTCCAATATAATTCTGCTACATCATTATGAACAACAATAGCATCTTTTATTGTGTATTCTATAAAGAAAACTTTCTTTTTCTTTGATGGGCAATAGATTGTTACTTTTGTATTTCTATATTCATTTGTAATAGTATATACACCATATTTTCCTTTTGAAGCACTTTCAACTTCTTTAAATTCTTTCTCAATATTATTTATATCATCTATACTTGAAAACTTTGATTGTGAAATATCATATACTTTTATATTATTAATTTCTGTAGCATTATATATATCTGTATCACCAGAAAAATTACTGTATATTCCTGTAAAAGGATACTTAAAGTAATCAGAAAATTTTATTTCTCTTTCTGCTCCATTATATTCTCCATTTAACCACAGTGATTCTTTTACAGTAACTGATCCATCTGTATTTATTGTTGCATCCTGATATAATAGCTTTTTATTGTCTGTTTCACTTGAAGCATATCCTTTAGTTCCAATTAATATGAAAAATATTGCTATAAATAAAATTACTCTTAATTTGTATTTTTTCATCTTACACCTCTTTTGTATTTTTGTTTCAATTTATCATATTATATCTTTTAGTGCAATATTTTTTTATAATTTATGCTAAAAATAGTTGCAAAATAATGATTTATTTTTAATTAATCCCCAGAAATGCTTTAAATATAAACTTTGAATGAAGTGACGAATGTGCATGGAGAAATTTTAGAAATTCTATGTGGTTTTATGGAAAGAGTTCACGAGAGTGGAAGGGTGCCATAAAACGAGTTAGAATTTCTTGAATTTCATAATAAGCCGAGAAGCGTAATGAAAAGTTTATATTTAAAGCATTTCTGGTACTTAACTTCAAAAAAATAGCATATTCTAACTAAATACTGTTAAAATATGCTATCAATCAACTGTTATATTACATATCTGATAAAGGAATATATTCTTTTTTGTTCTGATCATTCATAAGTATATAAGTTGTAAGCCCTTTTATTACACTATACCTATCATTATTTCTCTGTCTATAAATCACATCATGTGACATTAATGCATATGGTTTACTATAAGAATAAAAAATTGGCAAGCTTTGATTCTTTTCCAGCTCTATCTTAATTAAATAAATATTTGATAAAAAAGCTCCATAGTCTGCTTCTACATCAATTACTTTTAATCTTTGAATAATTTCTACATTTTCTTTCATTTTACTTGGGATAAATATTTCATCATTAATGCCTTTTGTACTTCTAAGCAAAGCAAACAATATATTATCTTCTTTTTTATCATTTTCTTTGCTTTGTACCACATTATATCGATTTTTATTTATTTCCAATGTAGCATTTTTAAAAAAGAGCCCTTTTTTTATTTCCTCATCAATATAATCAAACCAAAAATAAACATTTTCTTCTTTCTGTTCTTTTTCTAAATAATTTGAAAATTTCAAAACTTTCTTTTGCTTTGTTTGTATCAAATTATAAGTCCATTCCCGTTCACAAGTTCCAGCATTCATGTAAAAATACATCTTCGTTCTCCTTTTGTAAGTTACTGTTGACTAGTTACATTTACATCATAATTTTTCTGTAAATTTATACCTCCTTTTTAAGATAGTCTAATTCTACACCATTCGTTCTATTATGTCAAGCTTTATTCTTTTATTTCTTTTGCCAATTTGCCAATAGCTTTAGTTTCTATACGTGATACATAAGAACGCGAAATTCCCATCTCATGTGCAATTTCGATTTGAGTTTTAGGTTTATGTCCATCAAGTCCAAAACGCAACTCTAAAATTGTGCGTTCTCTATCTTTTAAAATACTTTTCATTCCGTGATTCGACATTTTTCATTATTTAATAGTTATTTACAAAATTATGTAAATTTCTCGATATTTATTGACTTTTTATGCTAATTATTGTATAATTTTTGTACAATGCTATAGCATTTAATACATTTTAGGAGGTAAATATTATGAATGAAAAACGGACAGTCTTAACACCATCAACTGATTGCTATAAGAATCCGTTTGTACCACAAGGATTTACTTATGTAATAGGCGAATGGAATACTGGTTTTGTTGTTTCTGATGAATTCGGGAATGAATTTACTTGGGTTCCCGTAGGGGGGTTAGAAAGTAATGGCACTTTAAATGGAGTTTCTTTTGACTCCAAATTCGGTCTGCGTAATTGGTATAATTATGACTTTTCGAAAGAGGGTTGGCATGAAGAAGTTCCTGAATATATTGTAAAAAGCATCAATAAGTGGGGAGGATTTTATTTTTCTAGTTACACAGCTTCAATGGAAAATGGAGAAATTGTTTTTAAAAAAGGACATCTTCCTTTAATTGAAAAAAGTTTCGATGAAGCTTTAGAATTAGAAGCAAAATTAAAAACCAATTCTGCTGATGTTAATCATTGTCTCATGTTGGGCTCAGCTTATGACTCTGTATGTCAGTGGATTATTCAGGATCAAACAAAAACAAAAAAAGAAATTGTAGATGATTCAACTTATTTAGGCAACTATGCCAGTAATGAAAAATATCATTCTAAAGTCGAAAAAGTAGAATTATTGCCAACTGGCTCAAATCCAGATTGGTGTATCAAAAACATCTATGACTTAGCTGGTAATGTTGTCGAATTCACTCAGGAAAAGCATAACAATGATAGAATTGTTCTAAGAAGTGGTAATTATCGTGTTGTAGGTAGATATTATCCTATTGCTGATCGTTATTTTAGAGAACCACCTTCAAGAACGGTTAATCTTGCCAGTTTCCGTAGTATGTTATTCCATAAGTAGTAATCCGTATGCATTCAAAAATAAAGGACAAATTGTTATTAAATAACAATTTGTCCTTTATTTATTAAATCCTTTATACTATTTATAAACATTACATCTGTATTGCTCCAATTCTTTTTTCCAGTATTAACTCCACAAAAAATAATTTTTGCATTTTTGCAAGCTTGATAATCATTTTCCGAGTCCCCAATTAAAATAGTTTCCTCCTTACTTACATTGTATTTATTTATTATTTTTTTAATAGCTGTTGGATTCGGTTTTTCTGCATCATAATACAAAAAATCAAATAACTTAATATGTTCTTTTAATTTTCTCTCTGTTTTTTCTTTTGTCGAGTTTGTTACTATTCCAACTATTATTTTATTTTTCTTTAACTTATTAATTATTTTATCTAAATTTCCTATATACTCATATTCCATTTTTATACTATTATACTCTCTTATAAAGTCTTCAATTTTATCTGTATTATACCAATGTTTAATGCAATCAATAAAACTACATTTCCCATATAATTCAATGAATTCATTTTGCTTTAAGTCTACATTAAAAACCTTTCTCCCTGCTTGATTAGTTTTTTTATATGCTGTTTCAATAGTATATATTAGTGTATCATCCACATCAAATATAACAACCTTTATTTTTTTATTCATATAATACCATCCACTTATTCTTTATTTTTGAAATATCTTTTAGTATGCCATCCATTTGTTTATCTGCAATATTATAGCATATACTTTTTATGTTTTTTATAGAAATATCTTCACTTTTTATATTAAATTCATTATAAATATCTTTAATAAAAAATCTATCTTTTATAGGGTCTATATTTTTATTTTTTATTATATTAGCTCCATATAATTTCTGTTTTTCTGTGCATATTATTTTTTTTATAGGTCCTATATCTTTTATTTTGCAATAATCTAATGTGTTTTCTCCATTACCAATAATTCTATAATGATTACAACCTATACCATTGCTAATTATTTTTTCCTGTTCTTTAGATATCATTGCTATAGAAATTATTAATGATTTATCAATTTCGTCTAACTTTCTAGTATTTTTTAACATACTTTGCCATCCATCAATTCCTATTCCATGATAGGCAAGAACTGCTAATGTATTATATAATTCTTCTTTGTTTATATTGTCTAAATCCAAAATAAATACAGCTTTAGTTTCTTTTGAAATCCCATTTTTTTCTATTTCACAAAAATATTTTTCTTGACAACAATGAAACGCTATATATCTGTTGGAATACATAATCTTTTCTCCTTATTATCGACCCTATTTTTTAATTGTAAAAATTCTTCATATGTAGTTCCATATACTCCAAAAACACATCTAGGCTTACCATGGAAATCTGAGCCTCCTGTTGTTAGCAAGTCAAATTCTCGTGCTAAATTTAATAACTTAAGTTGTGCTTCCTTATCATTTAATCTATGTCCAATTTCTACTCCATCGAGCCCAACACTTTTTAAATCTACAATAGCATTAAATAAATCTTTCATATCTAATTCTTTTGCATTTTCTTTAAAATTTCTAATCCAAGATGGATGTGCTAAAATTGTTACATATCCTAATTTATTGCATTTTTCTATTACATCCTTAATATTTAGCCAATTATTATTTTTATATCTGTCTTCTCTAGGTAAAGCTTGTACATATTTTTCTTTTGCTTCTTCTACAGAAATATCAAGTAAATTAGCGACTTCTTTAGCAAAAGGCGTTCTGGTATATTGTTTCTTAGGTAGTATCATATCTAAATTTTTATCCTCAATTGAATATATCTCTTCGAATTTTCTCATTTTTTTTAATTCAACAACATTTTCCTTCAATTCTTGATACTTTTTATAAATATATTCATTTACATTTTTATTAGCAAAACTAATAAAATCAAGAAAATCCTTTTTGAAATTATTGGCATATACTAACATATGCATTTTTATTTTAGGTTCATTTTTTTCATCTAAATATACACAACTCACTTCTACTCCTTGAAATGGTATTTCTATAGAATTATTATTTGCAAATCTTCTTATTGCATCAAACTCATCAGTCAAACAATTATGATCTGATATAATAATCCTTTTTACTCCATTTTCCTTTGCTTTTAAAATCAATTCTGTTGGAGTTACCCATCCATCTGAAACACTAGTGTGAGTATGTGTATCACAGTAAATGTTATTTTTTTCTAATTCTATATTTCTTCTTCTTGATTTTATATATTCTCTTGCAGAAGAAGCAGGATATATTTTTTCTCCTATATCAATCTTTTTGTGCTCATTATCTAATAATGCTGTTACAATCTCTTCTGCATCTTCTTTAAATAAAAATGATGTTGAGTCTATCCAACTTGTATATGTACAATTATTAGGCATATAAATAATTCTTCTAATTTTCTTGTCTGGATCAATTTCTTCTAGAGATCTATCTACATCAACTTTTATATCTCCTTTTTCTAGCATATATAAATGTGAATCTGATTTTTTTTGAAAATACTTTACAACAAAGTCTTTATTTTTTAGAAAATCAACATATGTTAATACATCACTAGTTACATTTCTATTATTTTTTGAAAAACTGTTATCTAATTCGTAACATCGTGGAATTCCACTTGACAATCTAAAAATGAATCTCTTTACACCTAGTTCCATTCCTTTTTCTAAGTATTTATTAAATTCTTTTAAATCCTTGCTACCATCATTATCTAAATAGCAAGAAAATCTCACATCAATACCAGATGCAATTATATTCTTGACTAATTCATAGCTTAATCCAGAATAATTCATAATTTTAGCATTAATATTAGGATTTATATGTGCAACGCTTATTGAAATATCTGTTATTCCCACATCTTTTAAATGTTCGTATAATTTCTTTTCTTTTCCTTTGTAATTTACAGTTTTGTTTAAGTTTAAACCATTTGTATGCAATCTTCTTATCTTTGGAATAATTTTAGAAAATCTTTCAACTAATTCCAATAATTCTACTGGGTATAATGTAGGTTCTCCTCCAGAAAAAGAAGCAATCTGTATCTGAGCATCTTTACAAAATTGTTGCAATCTTTCAAGCTTTGAATTATGCAAATCAATAAATCCTCCTGAATCAGGCGTAAATGTTATACCATTATAGCAAAAATTGCATCTTGCATTACATATCGCAGTACATGTAATTGTTAGTACTGCCTTATCACTAACAATATAATAAAATTCTCCACTTTTTATGATTTTTACGTTTTTATAAAATACACCATCAATTGTAATTCCATCTTCTCCAATATGTAATGGCAATTTATCTTCTGAAATATCTATTTTTTTTAAACATTTTATATTAACATCTTTCATTTTTCTCTCCAACCTATAATTCTATTTCTTCTTTTTTTGATTTTTTTTCATCTAATTTACAATCAACAAATTTTAATTTTTCTATTGTTTTTCCTAATATTTCATTTGCTATTTTATAAGATATTTTACAATTTCGAATTTGCCCCTTTACATGTGCATCTATTCCAAACAAAACTTTTATACCATCATATTCAGATAATATTCTCCAAAAATGCTCATTAGGATATTTTATTGTCTTCATCGCAAGCTTTATTTGCTCTTGCTCTGTACCATCTGGAATCTGTTTTTGAGCTTTTACATACTCTCTGTAAATTTCATTTAAATTTATTTCTACCGGTACTGTATATTTTTGAATAACCTTACATAATTGTCTTGTAAAAAATTCTTCTTTTTTTCCAAATTCTTTTCTGTATTTTAAAAACAAATCAGGATGTGCTATTATATCTGGTATTCCTGTTTGTAGTGCTTTATTTATTAAACATATATATTGTATCGCATCTTTATCTGTTGCTTCCTGTTTAGAAGTAAAATATTTGATATTTCCTTGTGAATCGAATACAAAATGTTGTCCTAATATCATTTTATCAACCATACTTTTCATTTTCATAATATGTTCTAATTCGTTTGGAAAATATTCAAATTCAAATCCCGTTTCTATATTTATTTTCCCCTGATATTTGTCTTTTAAGTTTATTATCGATTGTAAATATTCATCTATTTCATCATAATCCATTCTGACATTAGATTTTGTGTCTTTTGTGTTCATAAAAGGAATATGATCTGAAAATGCTAAAAACTTTATTCCTGTTTCAAAAGCTTCTTTTACATATTCTTCATCATTATATCCTTTTTCAGCATGTTTACATCTTTCTGTATGTGTATGATAATTAAAATCTTGAATATTTTTCATAATTTTTTACTATACTATTGGCATGTTTAGTATGTCATTACCCCCTCTATAACTTAAATCTTTCTTTTATTTCTTTTGCTACAATATTAGCAGAAACATTAGTGTTGTCTATTCTCATATAATTTTTTTCCTTTATTTCATTTTCTTTAGAATTGAATCTATATTTTTCTACTGACTTTAACAAGTCCTTTTCGCTCCATTCTAAATTTCGTTTGGATGCTTTATTTTCTAATCTATTTTCTGTTTTATTCCTTTTTAACCTTTCTTCTAAAGTCGACTCCAATTCCACGATATATATATCTGCATTATTTTTTTTAAAAATATCTATAAATCCATACATCATATTCCAATCTTCTTTTGAATCAAAATTCCAAGTTGTTGTAAATATAAGTCCCTCTTGTTCGCTTTTGGCAAATTCCTCAAATATTTGCACTCTAAATTCTTCATTTAGTTTTCTAAACGAATCTCTACTGTAATCAAAAATATTAGTTAGTAGTTCTATTGTCATGTGATTATGTAATAATTTAAAATTCGTAATCTTCACTAGTTCTTGCCCTACAGTCATTTTTCCAACTGCTTGCGGACCAGTTATCAATATGAATTTCATTTATTGGTTCCTCCTATCTTTCCAAAAAATATTCTTCACTTTCAAAATTCCTTTCTCCATCAATGCTTGTAAATTGTCCTTTTCCTCTATATTCAAATCCAACTTTACGTATAACATTTCCTGATGCTTGATTTTCTTTAGCATATCTACATAAGAATTTTCTTATGCCTACATCCTTAATCAAATACTCTACAACAGCTTTTAACGACTCTGTTGCATATCCGTTTCTCCAGAACCTCCTTCCTATCGCATATCCAATTTCATAACATTCATCTATATTATCAGCCTTATTGGCAGAAATTGAGCCTATAAGTTCTCCGCTTTCTTTTAATTCTATTCCCCAATTATATGAATCCAACTTTTCATATTTAGCTATACATTTTTCTAGCCATCTTTTTGTTTCTTCAATATTGTTTTGATGGTTCCATACCATATACCTTGATACCTCAGGATCACTTAGCCAATTACTAAAAATTTCTTCTGCATCAGTATTCTTAAATTTTCTCAATATTAATCTTTCTGTGTCTATTTTTTGAGTTCCTTTATGTTCTTTATACATTTTTATTTTCCTCCACAAATCTAGAAATTTTTTCTATATTATCAAATTTTTCTATATTAATTTGAGTCAAATCAATCTCTACTCCAAATTCCTTTTCTATTGATACCACTAATGCTATAAACATTAATGAATCGAATTCCTCTTTTATGCAGTAGTCATCCTCATAAATTTTCTTTCCAATTCTATTTACAATTGTTCTTACTTTATCTTTTATTTTTTCATTGTGTACTTCTTGTATTTGTAAATCATTTTTATTTTTCATAAATTTATAAGAATAACATTTTCTGTTATCTAGTATAAAACCATTCAAAACAAAAAGTGCTTGTAATTTTTCATTTTTTAAATTAAAAATAAACTTAGCTTCGATATCTTTTTCTTTATCATTTGCTATTTTTTTTACAAATTCAATAACTCTTTTTCCTATATTTCTCCCTTCGACTTTACATGATATAGCAAAATATTGTATTTCAATTGTTGTTTCGTTTTCCTTTACTATTGTTGTTCCAACAATTCCATAATCTGCAAAAATATCTTTCATTCTTACCGTAAAAATATTATATTCATTTTTATTGTGAATCTTTTTTAGTTCATCTACTGTCAATGTTTTATTATTCAAATTCATTTGATTTGTTCTTGCTAGTAACTCTTCTATTCTATAAAAATCCTCTTCTCTTGCTAGTTTTATGTCTATATTTATATTACAATATTTTAAGAATTCTTCTTTAGACATTTGTTCTTCTTTTTTCTTTCTTTGCTCTAATATCTTATATATTTTGTTTCTATTTTTCGTTTCTTCTGTTATTATTGTAATATCATTTATATATTTAGTTAATAAAGCTATATTTCTAACATTCAATATTTGTAGATTTGGTATATAGTATATTGCTTCTGCTAATTCGAGTTCAGAATCATCAACAAATAAAATATGTTCTTCAGAAATATTTAAGTCCTTAGCTAAGTCCTTTATGGATTTATACTTATCATCCCAGGATATATAAAATTTATAAAAATATTTTTCAATTCCTAATTCTATTATTTTTTTATATGCCTGTTCATAATTGTTCTTACTTACTATTGCAAGTACTATTCCTTTTTCAAGGG
>CAKPKI010000055.1 GCA_934167135.1 uncultured Clostridia bacterium | reverse complement strand
ATACAAAAGTTAACAATAGAAAGGTTGATAAAATTGGAATTTCAAACAAAAACATTGTTGTTATCATTTGCAATAACAGTAATTTTAGGATGTATAATAGTACCAATATTAAGAAAATTAAAAGTAGGACAGATAGAAAGAGATGATGGACCAGAAAGTCATTTAAAAAAACAAGGAACTCCAACAATGGGAGGAATAATAATAATGCTAGGAATTGTAATAGTAACAGTTTCTGCATATATTTATTATAAATCAATAGATATTGAGCTAGCAAAAAATCTGTTACCAATATTAGGTTTAACGATTGGTTTTGGAGTTATAGGATTTATAGATGATTTTAAAAAATTGGTACTTAAAAATACAAAAGGATTAAAACCAAGTTTAAAAATGTTAGGTCTACTGATAATATCAGTAGCCTATATAATGTATATAATAAAAGGATTAAATTTAGGAACAGAAACATATATACCAATATTAAAACAATATATAACAATTCCAATCTACGCATACATACCATTTTCAATATTAGTAATTCTTGCAACTACAAACGCAGTAAATTTAACAGATGGAATTGATGGGCTTTCATCAAGTGTATGTACTATTATAATTACATGTTTAACAATCATAGCAACAACTTTAGGAATAAAAGAAATTGTTATATTTGGAGCAATTGTAATAGGAGCAGTATTAGGTTTTTTAATGTTCAATATACATCCAGCAAAAGTGTTCATGGGAGATACTGGCTCTTTGTTTTTAGGTGGTGTAATATCTGGAATAGCATTATATTTAAAAATGCCACTAATATTGATATTAATAGCATTAATACCAGTAATAGAAACAATTTCTGTAATAATACAAGTTACATATTTTAAAAAGACAGGAAAAAGAGTATTTAAAATGGCACCAATACATCATCATTTAGAATTATCTGGATGGAGAGAAAACCAAGTAGTAATGATGTTTAGTATTATTACTCTTGTAGTATGTGTAATAGGACTAAAGATAGTATAAAAAAGGAGATAGAAATGGCTAAGAAAAAAAATAAAATGGCAGGTTTTTCTAAGTTTTTAAATAACTCGGTTGATTTTACATTAGTAATAACAGTTCTATTATTATTATCATTAGGATTAGTTATGGTATTATCAGCAAGTTCGCCAACAGCCTTGCAAAAATATGATAAAAGCTATTACTTTTTTGTAAGGCAATTGCTTTTTGCAATATTAGGACTATTTGGAATGTACTTTGTATCAAAAATAGATTATAGAATATTTCAAAAGTTTTATAAACATGCATGGATACTTTCAGCAATATTATTAATTTTAGTATTGGTTATTGGAACAGATAGTCATGGTGCTAAAAGATGGATAGACTTAGGTTTTACAACATTCCAACCATCTGAAATGGTAAAATTTTTAATGATAATATTTTATGGTGGAATATTAGTAAAAGATAGAGAAGAACTAGGAAAGTTTTGGAAAGGCTTAGTAAAACATGTACTGTTTTTGATACCAATAATAGGATTATTATTATTAGAGCCCCATGTAAGTACATCAATGGTAATAATAATTACATGTTGTATTATGATGATAATGGCAGGATGTAAATTTTGGCACTTTTTAATGTCTGGAATAGTTGCAGTAGGAGGCATTGGAACTATTGCTACAATATTATATTCTATAAGTGACAAATTTCAAGAAAAATTTCAATACATAGTAACAAGATTTATAACATTTACAGACCCATGGCAAGATGCAACAGGAGATGGATGGCAAATAATACAGAGCTTATATGCTATAGGTTCGGGAGGATTATTTGGTGCTGGACTGGGAGAAAGTAAACAAAAATATTTGTATTTGTCAGAACCACATAATGACTTTATATTTTCTGTATTAGCTGAAGAATTGGGATTTGTGGGTTGTATACTTGTATTTGTATTATTTGCAGTATTTATTTGGAGAGGAATCTTAATTGCTATGAAAGCACCAGATATGTTTGGAAGTTTAGTAGCTGTTGGAATTACATCTCTAGTAGGAGTGCAAGTAATAATAAATGTAGCAGTTGTTACATCTTCAATGCCTGTTACAGGAATGCAATTACCGTTTTTTAGTTATGGAGGAACGGCACTATTCATATTACTTTGTGAAGTAGGAGTACTGCTTAGCATATCAAGAGCAGGAAATAAAAGCTAGAAAGGAATGAAAACAATTATGAGAGTTATAGTTGCAGCAGCTGGAACAGCGGGACACATAAACCCAGGTCTAGCAATAGCAAATAAAATAAAACAACAAGAACCAAATTCAGAAATAATATTTATAGGAACCAAAAGAGGACTAGAAAATGATTTGGTTCCAAGAGCTGGATATGGCTTAAAAACTATAGAAGCATATGGACTAAGTAAACAAATATCAATAGACAACTTAAAGAAAATGTGTGCAACTTTAAATGCTACAAAAAAAGCACGAAAAATAATAAAAGAATTTAAACCAGATATAATAGTTGGAGCAGGAGGATATATTTGCGGACCAGTAGTATGGGCTGGAAAAAAAGAAAAAGTACCAGTAATATTACACGAAAGTAATGCATTTCCAGGAAAAGCTGTAAAAATGCTAGCTCCAAAAGCTAATACAGTACTAATATCTTTTGAAGAAGCTCGTTCAAGAATTCCAAAGGCTAAAAATATAGTATGTACAGGAACACCAGTAAAAATAGAAAAAAGAGAATATTCAAAAGAAGAAAAGACAAAAATATTAAAAAATATAGGAATAGAAAAAAATAAACCAATAGTATTAGTATTTGGAGGAAGTCAAGGAGCACAAAAAATAAATGAAGCTATAATAGGAATTTTAGAAAGTGGAATGAATAAAGATTATCAAATAATATGGGCAACAGGACCTAAACAATTTGAAATAATCAAAAATGAACTAAAAAGCAAAAATATAAATATAGATAATGTAAAAAATGCAAAAATACTTCCATATATATATAATATGGAAGAAATAATGAATATTTCAAATATTATAGTTGCCAGAAGTGGAGCTATGACTATAACAGAAATTTCTAATTTAGCAAAACCATCAATTCTAATACCATTGCCTAATGTAAGTCAAGATCATCAATTATACAATGCAAAAGTATTAGAAAATATAGGAGCAGCTAAAATTATATTAAATAATGAACTAAACAAAGATAATTTAGAAAAAGAAATAGAAGAAATAATAAAAAATCCCCAATTAATGAACAAAATGGGCGAAAAAGCTTTTTCTAAATCAATAAAAAATGTTCAAGAAAAAATATATGATGAAATAATTAAATTAGTAAAATAAAAGAAAGGACACATCATGGAAATTCAGAATATAGTTATATTAATAATATTAGTAGACATAGTTTTATTGGTATTTAGTGAGATACTAATGAAAAAATATTTAAAGAAAAAAGTAATGTTTCCTAAAACAAGATTAATAAAAAGTTCAGGAGTAACAAATGATGATTTAGACATAAATAATAGTGTTTTTTTGCATATGACAGATGGAATAATTGCATTTGATAGAGATGGTAAAATTATATTAATAAATCCAGCAGCAAAAAAATTAATGAATATATTACCAGAACATACAACTTTTGATGACATATTTGGAAAACTTCACTTAAATATTAACTTAGAAAAAATTATATATTTAGAAAATTGGACAAACACAGAAGAAAGATTTCAAATTGAGGACAGATTTGTAAATACATATTTTGCACCATTCAAAAAAGAAAACGATAGAACTGTTGGTGTAATTGTTGTAATACAAGATATAACAGAACATGTAAAATTAGACAATATGAGAAAAGAATTCATAGCAGATGTTTCTCATGAATTAAAAACACCAATAACATCAATAATGGGATATGCAGACACATTATTAGAAGAAGAATATGACAAAGAAACACAAAGTAAATTTTTAAATGTAATTGCATCAGAGGCTAGAAGAATGGCAAAATTGGTAACAGACTTATTAACACTTTCGCGAAACGACAGTAATAGAACAGTTGTAAAAAAAGAACAATTTGATTTAGGAGAATTAGTAAAAAAATGTCAAGACAAATTAGCAATAGAAATCAGGAAAAAAAAACATGAAGTAAAATGCTTTGTAACAGCAGATGTTCCACCAGTTTATGCAGATAAAGATGATATAGAAAGAATAGTTTTAAATATTTTAACAAATAGTATAAAATATACAAAAGAAAATGGAGAAATAAAAATATATGTAGGATTTGTATATAATGATGCATATATCAAAATATTTGACAATGGTATTGGAATTCCAGAAGAAGATTTAAATAGAATATTTGAAAGGTTTTATAGAGTTGATAAGGCTAGAAGTAGGGAAATGGGAGGAACTGGACTAGGTTTATCCATAGCAAAAGACTTACTAGATAGAAATGGTGGAAGTATAGACATAAAAAGTGAAGTAGGAAATGGTACAGAAGTAGTAATAAAAGTACCAACAAAAGCAAAAGAAGAAAAAATAAAAGCAAATGGGTAAAACTTTTTAAATGATGTTGAAAAAAGAATTAAAATCATGTATAATACTTTAAGCAAATATTAGGAAAAAGAAAGGATAAAAAATGAAGTCAACTTTAAGAGAAATTATAGAATGGATGATATGTATAATAGTAGCAGTAGCATTAGCATTAATAGTTAGATTTTTTATAGGAACACCAACAATAGTACAACAAACCTCAATGACACCAACACTTAAGGAAAATGAAAGATTATGGTTAAATAGATGGTGTAGAACAATAAAAGAAATGCCAGAAAGAGGAGATATAATAACATTTGAAGCACCAAGTGTAACAAAGGTAACAGAAGAGAATATAGATTTAAGTAATCCTGTTGCAATATATGAAAATGAACCAGAAGGAATATTAAATAAATTTTCATATTATGTTTTAGAAAATAAGAAGAAAAGTTATATAAAAAGAGTAATTGGATTACCAGGTGATTATGTAGAAATAAAAGATGGAAGTGTATATATAAATGGCAAAAAATTAGAAGAAAACTATTTGCATTCAGGAGTTGTAACAGATATGGTACAAGGAGGAAGAGATGTAAGTTACTTTAATAATTTTACAGTACCTCAAAATTATGTATTTGCAATGGGAGATAACAGAACAGGTAGTACTGACTGTAGGTCATTTGGATGTATTCCATTAGAAAAAATAGAAGGAAAAGTATTATTTAGATTTTGGCCATTTTCTAAATTTGGAGGAGTAGATTAAAAAATTGTTTGAAAACATAATAGGTAATGAAAAAAATAAAGAAATATTAAAAAAATCTATAGAAAAAAATAAAACATCACATAGTTATATATTTTACGGAACAGAAGGAATTGGAAAAAAGTTAATAGCAAAAGAAATAGCAAAAAAAATTTTATGCTTAAAAACAGAATTAGATGACTGTAACTGTAAATCTTGTATTGAATTTGAAACCAATAATAATCCAGATTTTCAATTAATAGAACCAATAGACGAAAAAATAAGAATAGAACAGATAAGACAGATGCAAAGAAAAGTCACAGAGAAACCAATAATATCAAGGAATAAAGTATATATAATCAATAATGCAGACACAATGACAATAGAGGCTCAGAACTCACTTTTAAAAACATTAGAAGAACCACCAGAATATATAACAATAATATTAATATGTACAAATGATGGAAATTTATTAAGTACAATAAAATCAAGATGTACTAGAATGCAATTTGAAAACATAAAAAATGAAGAAATAAAAGAATATTTAAAAAAAGGGCTTGTAGAGCGACAAATAAGTGATAATATTATAGAACTATCACAAGGTAGTATAGGAAAAGCAATAAAATTAAATGAAAAAAGAGAAATTTATGAAAATATTGAAAATATTTTCATAAGTATGCAAACAATGGATTTAATAGATATTGTAAAAATGTCTGAATTCATATATAAATCAAAAGAAGAAATACAATCTATACTAGAATATATTAATGTATTATTAATAAAATTAAGCAAACAAAATATAATTTATATAAAATGCGTAGAAATTGTAGAAGAAACCAAAAGAAGATTAAAAGCAAATAGTAATTATGATATGAGTATTGATTATATGCTATTCTCTATTTGGCAAAAAATAATGGGAGATAATAAGACTTAAAGAAAGGACAAATTATATGAAAAGGATAATAGGGGTTAGATTCAAAAGATTAGGAAAAATATATTTTTTTGATCCTAAATGGTTAGAAGTAAAAAAAGGAGAGAATGTTGTAGTAGAAACTATACAAGGAGAAGAAATTGCAGAAGTAGTAGTACCTAATAGAATGATAGAAGAAGAAAAACTATCAAATCCATTAAAAAAAGTATTAAGACTAGCTTCTGCAAAAGATATAAAACATGCTGAAGACTGTAAAAGAAAAGAAAAAGAAGCTTTTGACCTATGTAACAAAAAAATAAAAGAACATAAACTTGAAATGACATTAACAGATGTAGAATATAAATTCGATAACAGTAAAATATTATTTTACTTTACAGCAGATGGAAGAGTGGATTTCAGAAATTTGGTTAAAGATTTAGCAGCAATATATAAAACAAGAATTGAACTTAGACAAATTGGAGTAAGAGATGAAGTAAAAAGAATAGGTGGAAATGGAGTTTGTGGAAGAGAATTATGTTGTTGTTCTTTTTTAAGTGATTTTGAAACAGTTTCAATAAAAATGGCAAAAGAACAAAACATATCATTAAATCCATCAAAAATCTCTGGAAATTGTGGAAGATTAATGTGTTGTTTAAAATATGAACAAGATGTATATGAAGACAAACTTCAAAAACTTCCTAATATAGGTGCAATAGTAAAAACACCAGATGGACAGGGAGAAGTTGAAGGAATTGAGCCTTTAAAAGAAATAGTAAAGGTAAAAATTAAAGATGGTGAAATATATAAATTTAAAAGATATGAAGTAAAAGAAATAAAAATAATAAAAGACATTGCAAAAGAACATACAGATAATGAAGAAAAGGAATATCAAAAAGAACTAAAAGAATTAGAAAATTTAGAAAAAAAGGATTTAAAATTAAAAGAAAATTAGTTGATGACTATTTTAAAAAATGAGAGGTGGTGAAAAATATGGCATATAGAATACAAAGTGATAAATGTATAAGTTGTGGTGCTTGTGCAGCAGCATGTCCAGTAGGATGTATATCACAAGGAGAAAATTGTTTTGTGATAGATGAATCTGCATGCATAAGTTGTGGCACATGTGCTGGAGTTTGTCCAGTTGAAGCACCAATCGAGGCGAATGATTAATAAAAAAAGACACAAAAAACCCCCCTTTGTATATAATATAAAGGGGGGTAAAAATGTTTTGTAGAAGAAGACTTTGTAGAAATATACAAAATGGAGATATTACAGCAGAAGAATTTAGAAGAAAAATAGCACAAGGAGCAGTATTACTTGATGTAAGAAGTAGACAGGAATATCAAGAAGGTCACTTACAGGGAGCTATAAACATACCCGAATTTGAAGTCATAAATAGAATACAAAAAGAAATACCTAAAAAAAATCAGTTAATTGTAACTTATTGTCAATATGGAGGAAGAAGCAGAAATGCATATAGAATAATGAAAAGATTAGGATATACAAATGTATTTAATTTATATGGTGGATTAGAAATATTGCCATAATATGGTCATAAAGTATGTGCCTATAGAATATAAATATACAAGGAGGCCGATTATGAACATATTAATAAATATAATTAAAGGGATAGCTATATCAATAATATGTACAATAATATTGTTATTTATATTTTCATTAATACTAACATATACAGAAATTAGCGAGAATATTATAGAACCAGTAGTTGTGTTGATTACAATAATAAGCATATTCATAGGTAGTTCAATATGCAATTTAAAAATGAAAAAGAATGGATTATTAAATGGCTCATTAATAGGGGGAATATATTTAATAATTATATATATATTATCAGGAATAATAAATCATAATTTTACAATAAGTATACATTCTATAATAATAATTACAACTGGAATTGTTTGTGGAATGATAGGTGGAATAATAGGAGTAAACAAAGGCTAATTAATAAATTAGCTTTTTTAAAACTTATATATAATAAATAAAATCATTAAATAATAACCATTTTAATGAAAAAAACAGAAAAACAGTTGATATTTTTAAGAAAATAATGTAAAATCTATAAAGACTAAAGGAGGCAAATGATGATAACATTAGAAGATGTAAAAAATGATGAAGAAGTAAAGGCATTTGTGCAAGCTTCTCAAAAACAATTAAAAGCATTGGGATATACAGAACATTCTTATAGACATATAGGAATAGTTTCAAAAAGAACAGGAGAAATATTAAAAAAATTAGGTTATGACGAAAGAACTGTTGAACTTGGAGAAATTGCTGGATATCTACATGACATAGGAAATTGTGTAAACAGAGTAGATCATGCCCATAGTGGAGCAATACTAGCATATAATATTTTAAAAGAATTAGGAATGCTAGCAGATGAAAGAACAGAAATAATGATGGCAATAGGAAATCATGACGAAGGAACAGGAACAGCAGTAAGTGATATATCAGCTGCTTTGATATTAGCTGATAAATCTGATGTGCATAGAGATAGAGTAATAAACACTAATATGTCAACATTTGATATACATGATAGAGTTAATTATGCAGTAACTGATGCAAAGTTAGACATTGATGCAAAAGAAAGAAAAGTTATATTGAATTTAACAATAGATACTCAAATATGTCCAGTACTAGATTATTTTCAAATATTTATGGATAGAACAATGATGAGCAAATATGCAGCAAAATATTTACATATTTGGTTTGAATTAGTAATAAATGGAACTAAATTATTATAAAGGGAAAGGAACGAGGAAAAATGAAAAAAGTAAAAATAGCAACAATAATACTAGCAATTGTATTGATAGTACTAGTGGCATTTGGTGGAGTTTATATAAAAACACAAAATAGGATGGAAGATAAGGTAAAAGAATATTCATTAGGTAGAGAACTTAAAGGCGAAAGACTAATAGAATTAAAAGTATCAAGTGAAAATAGTGATGAAACAAGCAGTTCAGAAGAATTAACAACAGAAAATTATAAAACTGTAAAAAACACAATAGAAAAAAGACTAAAAAGTTTAAAATCACAAGATTACACAATATCATTAAACGAAGATGATGGAACAATTGTTGTAGAATTGCCAGAAGATGACACAACAGACGATTTGGCATATTATTTAGTTGCATCAGGAAAAGTAGAGCTAAAAGAAAAAGATACGAGTACAGAATTACTAAATGAGAATATGGTAAAAAAAGCTCAATATACATACACATCAAACACAGATGGCGAATATCAAGTATATTTAGAAGTAATATTAACAAAAGAAGGACAAGCTAAAATAGAAGAACTTCAAAACGACTATGCTATATTAAAAACAGAAGTAGACGAAATAGAATCACAAGAAAAAAGTGATAGCGAAAATAGTACAGAGACAGACAGTAGTGAACAAACAGCAACAGAAGAAACAACAAATAATGAAGAAAATGCAGAAACAACAACAAATTCAACTAAAAAAATAGCTAAATTATCATTGGCAGGAAATGAATATGATATTGACAAAATAGAAAAAAATGCTTTAAGAATAAAAATAGGTTCACAAACATCTAATAATACAACAGTAAATAATAGTATGTCAAAAGCAGCAGAATTGACAATGCTAATCAATTCTGGAAAATATCCAGTAGAATACAAAGTACAAAATAATAGATTTTTATATTCAGATATAACAAATCAACAATTATTATATTCAGTAATTGTTGCTGGTGCAGTATTATTAGTGGTATTTATAGTTTTAACTGTAAAATATAAATCAAAGGGATTACTTGCAAGCATATCATGTCTAGGATTTATTGCTTTATTATCATTATTAATAAGATATACAAATGTTATGATAACAATAGAGGGAATTGGAGCAATAATATTAGCAGTAATATTTAATATAAAATTAAATCAAATGATGTTAAATAAAACAAAAATTATGGATGTAGTAAGTGAAGCAGTAACAAGTTCATATAAAGAATTATTTATAAAGTTAGTTCCTGTAATGATTATAACAATAGTATTTTGCTTCTCAGGATGGACAAATTTAAGTAGTTTTGGAATGATAATGTTTTGGGGATTAGTACTAATGGCAATATATAATATTGTTGTAACAAAAACATTGTTGAAATTAAGTGAAAACAAATAGGAGGCAAGACATGAAACAAAAAAATATAAAAATTATAACTATTGCAATAATGGCATTGATAATTTTAGCTGGTATTGTGGTAGTTGGAATATTTGGATTTAATAAAGAACTTAGATATTCACAAGCAAAAAGTTTTGATATATATGTACAACAACAAGTAGATTTAAAAAAGATAAAAGAAATAGTAGATGAGAATCTTGATGGGGCAGATAATATTGTTCAAACAGTTGAAATTTATCAAGATCTAGTAACAATAAAAGCAAAAGAAATAACAGATGAACAAAAAAATAATATTGTAAATAAAGTAAAAGAAAATTATGAATTTACACAAACAGCTGAAGATACTACAATAAACACAGTTTCTGGTACTAAATTTATAGATATTTATAAAAAATATATTGTACCATTTGCAATTTCAGCAGTATTAATATTAATTTATATGGCAATAAGATATTATAAAAAAGGAGTATTTAAAGTTATAGGTAGAACAATAATAATTCCAATCTTTGCGGAAATGCTATTATTAAGTATAATTGCATTAGCAAGAATTCCAGTAGGTAGATTTACACCAGTTCTAGTTATTGTAATGTATGTTGCTAGCATATTAATGGTAATAAAACAAAATGAAAAATAATTTAAAGGCTATTTTAGGTTAAGACTTAAAGTAGCCTTTTATATAAGAAAGGATTGTTGAAAATGGAAAAAAGAGAT
>CAKPKI010000054.1 GCA_934167135.1 uncultured Clostridia bacterium | reverse complement strand
GTGTAATGGATAGTGGATTTTTAATGGGAAGTATGGGAGTTGTAGTTGGAGAAAAAATTACATATGCTATAGAAAAAGCGATAGAATTAAAACTACCAATTATAATTTTTTGTACATCAGGCGGAGCAAGAATGCAAGAAGGAATAGTGTCTTTAATGCAGATGGCAAAAACAACATCAGCAATAAGAAAATTAAATGATGCAGGATTGTTATATATATCTGTATTAACAGATCCAACATATGGAGGAGTTACAGCTTCATTTGCAAGTATTGCAGATATAGTACTTGCAGAACCTAAAGCAATGATTGGATTTGCTGGAAAACGTGTAATAGAGCAAACAATAGGACAAACTTTACCAGAAGATTTTCAAACTTCAGAGTTTTTATTAGAACACGGATTTATAGACAAAATTGTTGAAAGAAAAGATATGAAAAATACATTGAGTACACTAATTAAATTACATAAAGGAGGTGAATAGATTGGAAAAAACAGCATGGGAAAAAGTTGAAATTGCAAGAGACCCAAAAAGAAAGACATCATTAGATTATATTGAAAAAATATTTGATGAATTTTTAGAATTACATGGAGATAGAGCTGGAAAAGATGATAAGGCAATTGTATGTGGACTTGCAAGAATAGGTGATCAGAATTTTACAGTAATAGCAGAGCAAAAAGGAAGAACAACAAAAGAAAATATAGAAAGAAATTTTGGAATGCCTAACCCAGAGAGTTACAGAAAAGGGATTAGATTTATGAAACAGGCAGAAAAGTTTAATAGACCAGTTATCACATTTATTGATACTAAAGGAGCATATCCAGGAATAGAAGCAGAAGAAAAAGGTCAAGGAGAAGCTATTGCATCATCAATGCTTCAATTATCGGGTTTAAAGGTACCAGTAATTGCAATAGTAATAGGAGAAGGTTCAAGTGGAGGAGCTTTGGCACTTGGAGTAGGAAATAAAGTAATCATGCTAGAAAATGCAATCTATTCAATTTTATCTCCAGAAGGTTATGCAAGTATTTTGTGGAAAGATGCATCACGTGCAAAAGAAGCGGCAGAAAAAATGAAATTAACAGCACAAGATTTGCTAGAATTAAATATTATTGATAAAATAGTTGCAGAAAAATCATTTGAACAAACAGCACAAGATTTAAAAACAGAAATTAAACAAACAATAAAAGAGTTAAAGAAGTTATCTTTTGATGAATTGATTGAGAACAGATACCAAAAATATAGGAACATGGGAGAATTTACTACTATAGAAAAAGGAGAGAATATTAATGTTGTTAGAAAATAAGAAAATCCTAATAATGGGAATTAGAAATAAATGGAGTATAGCATTTGGAATTGCAAAATCTGCATATGAAAATGGAGCTGAATTGCTTTTTACATGTAAAGGAGAAGAAAACAAATCAAAAATAGAAGAATTAGTATCAGAATTCAAAGGAAGTAAAGTATATCTTTTAGATGAAGCATCAGATGACGAACAAGTAAGAGCAACTTTTGAAAAAATAAAAGAAGAAAATGGAAAAATAGATGGAATTATACATGCGATAGCACATGCATTTACAGAGGATTTACACAATGATTTTATTCAGACAAGCAAAGATGGATATTTGCATGCATGCGAAGTTAGTGCATATTCATTTGTGTTATCAGCAAGAACTGCAAAAGAATTAGATATGTTAAATGAAAATGCAAGTTTAGTTACTTTGACATATTACGGTTCAACAAAAGTAATAGAAGGATATAATGTAATGGGAATTGCAAAATCTGCCTTAGAATCAAGTGTAAGGTATTTAGCAGAAAATTTAGGAAAAGAGCAAATTCGTGTAAATGCAATTTCAGCTGGTCCAATAAAAACATTGTCTGCTAGAGGCATTAAAGATTTTGGTAGTATTTTAGATGTTATTGAAGAAAAAGCTCCATTACATAAAAATGTGACTACAATACAGGTTGGAAATGTTGCTACATTTTTATTGAGTTCTATGTCTGATTGCATTACAGGTCAAACTATTTATGCTGATAATGGTTATGAAATTATGGGAGTTTAAAAAATGTTAAAATATGTAGCAATCTAAATATTAGTTGTTATTAATATGCGCAGATTGCTACACCAAGGTATGAAAAACAATATATTATTAATTTATTCACTTGTTGTATCACAAAGTTTAGGGGGTTCCTTAAAACTTAAATACCAGCTCATACCATTACTATTTTGAACAATATAATTCAAGCGTTCTTGCAATTGAGGATATGTTTTTGGAGAAGGTATAATTGCAGGTTGACCTGGAATCCAATTAGCAGGTGTAGACCCCTTAGAACAATCTGCCATTTGCAATGCTTTAACAATTCTTAATATTTCAGGTATAAATCTTCCAATATTTAAAGGATATACAAGTCTAGTTCTAACAATTCCCTTGTCATCAATAATAAATACATTTCTAACAGTTTCAGTAGAACTTATATCATTTGATATCATTCCATATTTTCTAGCAATTAATCCATTTCGGTCTGCAACTATAGGGAATGGCAAAACTATTCCTGTCATGCAAAAAATATCATGCATCCATGCTAAATGTGAGGCATTACTATCTATACTTAGTCCTAATAGGCATGTATTTAGTTTTTCAAAATGTGGGCATGCATTGGCAAATGCAATCATTTCAGTTGTGCAGACAGGGGTAAAATCACCAGGATGAGAAAAGAAAACCAACCATTTTCCTGTATAGTCATCAAGACTTATAGGTCCATATGTAGTTTCAGCTTCAAAATTTGGAGCATGTTGACCAATTTTTATAGTTCCATTCATCATTAATTCATAGTCCATATAAAAAACTCCTTTCATCTTTTATATAATATTATAAAAAAAGAAAAGGGTGATAAAAAAAGGTAATAAATGGACACAAATTTGTATAAGATTAATTATCGAAAAGTACTTGGAAAATAATAAGAACAATAGTATAATTTATTTTTGTATAATAAAGATAAGAAGGTGTAAAAATGGGAATACTTGAATTATTACTATTAAGTATTGGGTTAGGAATGGATGCTTTTGCTGTTTCAATATGCAAAGGAATATCAATGAAAAAAATGAATTGGAAAAAAGCCATCATAATAGGGCTATATTTTGGTGGATTTCAAGCATTAATGCCAGTGATTGGATATTATTTAGGGTCTGCATTTGAAAGTTTAATAACTAATATAGATCACTGGATAGCATTTATATTATTAGGAATTATTGGAGGAAAAATGATAAAAGATTCATTTGGTGATGAGAGTGATAATTGTAATGATGATGTCAGTTTTAAAACCATGTTTGTTCTAGCAGTGGCTACTAGTATAGATGCATTAGCAGTTGGAATAACATTTGCATTTTTAAATGTAAATTTAATATTAGCAGTAAGCTTAATAGGAATTATAACTTTTGCATTATCTGTAATAGGAACAAAAATTGGAAACAGATTTGGAGATGCATATGAAAGAAATGCAGAATTAGTAGGTGGATGTATATTAATATTTTTAGGGCTAAAAATATTATTAGAACATTTAAATATTATAAAATTTTAATAAAGAGTATTTTTGAATTTTCAAAAATACTCTTTAAAAACGACCGAAAAACTCTATTCAGGAATTTCTGTTTTGTAGAAAAAATCTTCAAAACACATTCCTACACAGTCCAATGTACTTCTTAAATCTAAAGCCAATGCTTTAAATTTGAATTTTTTTCCGTATTCAATCCATTGAACTGGTTGAGCTTCCTGAAACCAACTTGGTTTGTGGAGCCACAAGCCTGATTCCGTTCTGCAAATAAAATGCAAATGTGATTTTTTATCTGCAATTGAACTTGAGTTAAAGACTGTAGTGGCAAAATAAAAATTGCAATCGTCTTCTTTGATTGTTTGAAAAGAAACTCTCTCACATGGCTGTTTTAAGGCCAAACTATCATTATTGATACAAGTATCAATAAATGAGGGGTCATATTCATTTAAAGCTACAGGCCCACAGCCAAATTGCATTTGTGCTATTTTTCCTGGTGCATAAATGTTATTATTTACATCAGGGAAAGTTAACCCTCTTGCAAATGCATAACAATTTATTTTGGGAGAATGTAACCAACTATACATATCCTCAAAGAACGAATCTGCGATCATAGTAACAAGCCGTTGGTTGTGTTGTTTTTCGTTAAATGTCATATACAAAACCTCCTTAAGTTTATACTGATATTATACATTAAAAATGCAATTATGTAAATGACTTGATATAAATTTAATAAAAAAATAAAAAACTATTGACTTAAAGTTAATTATATGTGATATACTATAAAAATAAGGAAGAACAAAATTCTTTGATGATTTTGATATGTGGAATTGGATATTAGAAATGAAAGAACAAGAAAAAATCAAACATGCAAGCAAACATGGAAAACCAGTTATAATAATGGAACCAGTAAAAGTATGAAAGGAAAGATGAAAATTGGAGAAATCAAAAGTATATTTTACTAAAGAAATTACACCAGAAAGTGTAGTAAAAATGTATGAAACTCTTGAAGTAAATTTGCAGGGAAAAGTAGCAGTAAAATTACATTCAGGAGAACAAGGAAATCAAAATTATATTAGACCAGAATTTGTAAGAGCAATTGTAGAGAAGGTAAATGGAACAGTTGTAGAATGTAATACTGCATATGGAGGAGCTAGAAATACAACAGAAAAACATGAGAAATTAATGGAAGAACATGGTTGGACAAAATATTTTGATGTAGATATCATGGATGCGAAAGGAAATGACCTAGAGTTAGATATTCCAAATGGAAAAGTAATTAAGAAAAATTATGTTGGTAGACATATTCAAAATTATGATTCAATGCTAGTGTTATCACACTTCAAAGGTCACCCAATGGGAGGATATGGAGGAGCATTAAAACAATTATCAATTGGATGTGGTTCTTCAGAAGGAAAAGCTTGGATACATTCAGCTGGTGTAACAAAAGACCAAGAAAAATTATGGGATAACTTACCAGAACAAAATAAATTCTTAGAAGCAATGGCAGATGCTGCATCATCAGTTCATAACATGTTTAAAGGAAATATTGTATATATAAATGTTATGTGCAATATGTCTGTTGACTGTGATTGTTGTGCAGTTGCAGAAGATCCATGCATGAAAGATGTTGGAATTCTTGCAAGTACAGATCCAATAGCAGTAGATCAAGCATGTATAGATATAATATACAATTCAAAAGATCCAGGAAGAGATCACTTTGTAGAAAGAGTTGAAAGACAAAATGGAGTTCATACAATAGAAGCTGCAAGTGAACTTGGATTTGGCTCAAGAGAATATGAATTAATAAATATTGACTAAATGTGCTTGAACTTGAGGCAATTTTTTGATATAATAATTGTGTGTTTAAATCAAGTATTTTTATTAAAATAATTTCCTTTTTAGGAATTGACATATAGTAACTAATAAAACAGCACATAATTATGGAGGAATACACTATGACTGACCTGAGGAAAATTCTTGAAAAAGAAATGGAAAAATCTGGAGGAACTGCTAAATTGGTTAAACGTGAATATACCATGACAGAAAGAGATTTGGAGAACATAAAAAAAGGTGAAAAAGCCCTGAATGCTGAGCTTAAAGCAAATCAAGCAATGAGACTCAGAAGTTTTGAAAAAGCTTCAAACCAATTTCTTAAGTAATGTACCTATGGATAGCTATTTAGCATATCACAAAATTGATTTGCAAAGAGGATGCCATAATTTGGTATCCTCTTTATCGTAAATGTGGTAGGAAAGGAATGAAAAATGAAAACATTATATTTTGATTGCTCAAGTGGTATAAGTGGAAACATGACACTTGGAGCGTTAATAGAAATAGTTGGAGACGAAAACTATTTAATAAATGAATTAAAAAATTAAAAGAAGGAGCAAACAATGATTTTATCAAGTATTTTAATAATAGTTGGATTTATATTACTAATAGTAGGAGCCGATTTATTAGTAGATGGTTCAAGTGGAATTGCTAAAAAATTTCATATTCCAGAAATAATAATTGGATTAACAATAGTATCTATTGGAACATCAATGCCTGAGTTATTTGTGAGTATAACTTCTGCATTAGAAGGGCATTCAGATATGGCAATAGGAAATATAATTGGAAGTAATTTAAGTAATTTGTTACTTATACTTGGGCTTTCTGCAACTATAAAACCAGTAGTATTTCAAAAAGAAACAAGACTTTATGAAATTCCAATGTGTCTTATTGTAACAATAATTCTTATGCTATTTTGTAATACAGGAAATGGTATAACAAAAGCAGAATCAGTAGTTTTGCTAATAATGTTTTGCTTTTTTATTGGTTATACCATATATATGGCAAAAAAAGAAAGTAAAAAAGAAATTGTAGAAATAAAAGTTGAAAACGAAAAAAATAATGGAATAATCAAAAATATACTTTTTATAGTATTAGGAATATTAGGACTAAAATTTGGAGGAGATTTAACCGTAGATAATGCTGTGGATGTTGCTAATTATTTTAATTTGAGCGAAAAACTAATTAGTTTAACAATATTAGCAATTGGAACAAGTTTACCTGAACTTGTAACAAGTGTAACAGCAGCTATAAAAGGAAATAGTGATATAGCAATTGGAAACATAATTGGTTCAAATATATTTAATATTTTACTTATAATTGGTATATCAGCATTTATAACTCCGATAACATATAATTTTACATATAATTTTGATTTTTGTATATTGCTGATTTCTTCAATTATTTTGGCATTGTTTCCGTTTATACCACCAAAAGATGAAATGAGTAGGACAAATGGAATTATATATTTGTTAATATATTTTGCGTATATAATAACTGTATGTGTTAAATAAAATATAATAATAAGACAAAAAGCAATTTATTTTAAAAAATACTACACAAACATGAAATAATGTGATACAATAAATGACGAAAATCACAAATAGAGGATAAAAACCTTGAAAATACAGAAAAAATCAAAGAGGAGGAGATAGATATGTCAGGACATAGCAAATGGCATAATATACAAGCTAAAAAAGGAAAAGCTGATGCAGCAAGAGGAAAAATATTTACAAAACTAGGAAGAGAACTATTAATAGCAGTAAAACAAGGGGGACCAGACCCAGCTGGAAATTCAAAATTAAAAGATGTAATAGCAAAATGTAAAGCAGCAAATATGCCAAATGACACAATAAATAATGCAATAAAAAAAGCATCAGGAGAGGGAAATTCAGCAAATTACGAAGAAGTAGTATATGAGGGATATGGACCAAATGGAGTTGCAGTAATAGTAAATGCAAACACTGACAACAGAAATAGAACAGCAGCAGATGTAAGACATGTATTTGATAAAGCAGGTGGAAATTTAGGTACAACAGGATGTGTTTCATATATGTTTGATAAAAAAGGTGTAATTGTTATAGAAAAAGAATCAACAAACATGGATGAAGAAGAATTAATGATGTTAGCATTAGATGCTGGAGCAGACGATTTTAATTCATCTGAAGAAGTTTATGAAATAACAACAATGCCATCAGAATTTTCACAAGTAAGAGAAAAATTAGAAGAATCAGGATTGAACTTTTTAGAAGCAGAAGTTCAAATGGTTCCAACAACAACAGTAGCATTAGATGATGCTGGAGTTGAAAAAATGGAAAGACTAATAGAAAGACTAGAAGAACTAGATGATGTTATGGATGTATATCATAATTGGGAAGAATAAGAAAAAAACTGTCGATTTTTAAAAAAAGTTGACAGTTTTTTTTTTATATAGTAATATATAAGAGTAGAAAATATAGGTATAATAATACCAAAGAGAAAGGGGAAAATAAAGATGAAAAAGAAAATTTTATTAGCAGTGCTAGTAATTGCAATTTTACTTGGAATAGGAGGAGCATATGCATATTTTGCTACAGATACATTAAAATCAGAAAAAGAAATATTCTTTTCATATATGACAACAGATATATTTAGCAATATAAAAGATGAGAAAATAGCGGAATACTTAAAAAAACAGTTAGATACACCATATACAAACAAAGGTGATGTTTCTGTAAAAGTAGGAAAAGATGACGAAGTAATAATAGGTGCAAATGAAATAGCCAAAACAGAAGATGATGAAACAATGCAAATGTTAAATGACAGTAAAATAACATTTGAAGGAAAAATAGACAATAGCAAGAAAGCTGGAGAACAAACACTTACAGTAAATCTATCACAGGGGATTAATGTACCAGTAAAAATTAGATATAATGGAGAATCTTTTGGTGTTCAATCAAACTTATTAAACACTAAATTTATAGCAATTAGAAATGAAAATTTAAAATCATTATTTGAAAGATTTGGTGCAGATGCAGAAGAAATTCCAGACAAAATAGAATTTGACAAAAGTAAATTTACAGAAGAAGAAATTAAAACATTAAAAAACAGATATATGTCTATATTAAACGATAATTTAGGAGACAAATTATTTAGAAAAGAAAAAAAAGATGACCAAACAGTAATAAATTTAATGGTATCAGATGTAAGATGTATAGAAATACTAACAAAAATATTAGAAACATTACATGATGATGATATTATATTAAATAAACTTTCTGGAATTATGGATGAAGAAGAATATAAACAAAAAATAAATGAAGCAATAGATGAAATAAAAGACATAGACACAGATGGAAATACAGCACTAGAAATAAATTTATATGTTAAATCTAAAAAAGTAAAAAAACTTGAAATAAAAGCAATTGATAATGATGACAGTGAAAATACGATTACAGCTATAATAGAAAATGATGAAAATAAAACATCAATATCAGCATATGAAGGGTTGGATAGATATAAAACAATAGCAGACCTAAGTATAGAGAAAGTAGAAAACGAAAATGATACAACATATGTAATAAATTCAAATGTGCAGACAGATGATGAAGAAAAAGTAACAATAGGATTAAAAATGCAATTTAAAAATATAAAAGCATTAGATAATGTTGAAGAAAATTATGAAGTAAAATTTATAACAGAAGATGATACAATAAAATTATACTATAATAATTTGAAAACATTCAACAAAGATGTAGAAGTAGAAAGCTTTAATAGTGATAATGCAATCATATTAAATGATGCAACAGATGAAGAAATAAATAATTTATTAGTAACATTATATGATAATTTAGGATTATATTAAAATAGAGGTTCTAAAAAAATAATAAGAGCATATATATATTATATATGCTCTTCAATCATTCTTGTATAAAAGAGTAAATTTAAAAATAAGAGGGAAAAATGACTGGAGTAGAAATAGTATTAGATTATTTGCCAATTTCAATCAGAAAATTTTTAAATACATATTTAAACATAGATAATGGACATGTAATTGAAGAATCAAGTATTGCTGATAAATTAGAAGAAATAAGACTTAGAAGTAGTAAACCATTAATATTAAAAATAGAACAAGAAATAATAGTAACAGAATATATTGTTAGTCAACAAGAAGTTTTACAATCTTTTGAAAAAATATGTGAAAGTTCAATATATTCATATAGAAAACAGATATGTGATGGATATATAACAATAAAAGGCGGAAATAGGGTTGGAATAGTGGGAAGTGCTGTTGTTGATAATGGACAAGTTACAAATATAAATTATATATCAAGTTTGAATTTTAGAATTGCAAGCCAACGAATAGGATGCAGTAATAATGTAATGGAAGATATAATAGATTTTCAAAATAATAGTGTATATAATACATTAATAGTATCACCACCTGGATGTGGAAAGACCACTCTTTTAAGAGATATCATAAGGAATATAAGTAATGGGACTGTTGGATTTAATGGAAAAACAGTAGGAATTGTTGACGAAAGGGGGGAAATTGCAGCTATGTACAAAGGAATACCTCAAAATGATATTGGGATTAGAACAGATGTAATAGACAATATGCCAAAACCACAAGGAATGAAAATACTAGTTCGTTCTATGGCACCAGATGTTATTGCATGTGATGAAATAGGGAGCAAAGAAGATGTTCAAGCTATTGATTATGCAATGTGTTCTGGTGTAAAAGGAATTTTTACAGCACATGGGAAAACGATTGAAGAAATAAGCAAAAATCCAGAATTATCTAAACTTTTAAATAGGCATATGTTTGAAAGAATAATATTACTAAATCCCAAAAAGAAAGGAGATGCAGAATGTATTTATCTATAATTCAAGGAATAAAGTATATTCTTCTAATAGGAATTTTTGGACTCTCAACGGCAATAGGATTTCTTATATCAAAATCGTATCAGAATAGAGTAATTGAACTTAAAGAATTTAAAAACATATTAAACATAATAAAAACAAAAATTAAATTTACATATGAGCCATTAGCAGAGATTTTTAAACAGATATCTAAAGATAATGATACAGAAATTGAAAAAATATTTGGAAAAATGGCAAGTCAATTATCAGATTGTCAAGCAAAAGAGGTATGGGAAAATTGCATACAAGAAGCAGATATAAATATAAAACAGTCAGATAAAGACATTTTAAAGAAATTGGGAAAATTACTTGGACAAACAGATGTTGAAGGACAAATTAGTGAAATTGAAGTTACAGAGGGATTTTTAGATATGCAAATAGAAGAAGCAGAAGAAGAAAAAAAGAAAAATCAAAAAATATATAAAACACTTGGAATTGTTGCCGGACTAGTTTTTGTTATTATACTGATTTAAGTACAGAGAAAGGAAATAAAAGATGGATATAAATTTATTATTTAAAATAGCAGCAATAGGAATATTAGTTGCTGTGTTACACCAAGTATTGGTGAGAGCCGGAAGAGAAGACCAAGCAATGATGACTACATTGGCTGGACTTGTTATAGTATTGTCAATGGTTATAAAAGAAATAAGTTCATTATTTCAAACTGTAAGGACTTTATTTAACTTGTAGGGAGTAAGAGATGGAAGAAATAATAAAAATAGTTGGAATAGGATTAATTG
>CAKPKI010000053.1 GCA_934167135.1 uncultured Clostridia bacterium | reverse complement strand
TGCTACATCTGGTATTCTTGTTCCATATTCTACAATTATGTTTACATCAATTTTAACTTCTTTTTCGTTTGCGTCAACTTTTATTCCTTTAGATAAATTCTTCTTTCCACTTAATACTTCTGAGATCCCTCCAGCAAATCCTCCTGACATACTGGCTACTCCTGGTACTTCTGATACAGCAACACCCGCTATTACTGCTACTACATCATTTGATATTTTGATTCCGTCATTTGAACCTGTTGAATTTTCTTCAATTTCTACTATTTCTTCTTTATTTTCTGTTTTGTTTTCTTCCATAAAACTCACTTTCCTTTCTTTAAAGTTTCATCATTTAAAGTATATCAGTCTTTTATGTTTTTTACAACTATTTTCACAAATAATTTACTTAATATCAAATTTTGCTTACATAAAGAATTTTGATAAATCCTCAAATTTTACTGTTGTTTTTTCTCCTGTTTTTATGTTTTCTATCTCAAATTCCTCGTTATTTGATTTATCTCCTAAAACTATCATGTATGGAGTTCCTAATATTTTTACATCTTTTATTTTTGATCCAATAGAAATATTTTCTCTATCGTCAATTATTACATTAGCTATAGAAAATATTTTTTGTTCTATTGCTTCCGCTAATTTTATTTTTTCTTTATCTCCTGGCTTTACAACTATTTGTAATATGTATGGTGAAATTTTTTCAGGTAATACAAAACCACAAGGTTGACCATTTTTATCATTTATAACACATTGTTCATATAATGCAGCTAATGTTCTACTTACACCTATTCCATAACATCCCATATAATAGAATGTTTCTTTTCCTTCTTGATTTATGTATTTTCCATCCATCATTTCGGAATATCTTGTTCCTAATTGAAAAATGTGGCCTAATTCCATTGTTCTAATTTCTTTAAAGTTTGAAATATCTTCTATGCTATATTCATTTTTCAAGTATTCCTTATAGTCTTCTCTTTCTAAGATTTCTGTGTTTAATCCTATTCCTGTTTCTTCATTATATAATATTTTGTCTTCACCTTGTTCTGATATCAACATAAATTCTTCTGATTTTTTACCACCCATTGCTCCATTATCTGCAACTATTGGTATTACTTTTAATCCTATTTTTTCAAAAATATCTAAAAATGCGTTTCTTACATTTTCATAAGATTTTTCCATTCCTTCTATATCTTTATCAAAACTATATGCATCTAACATTGGAAATGATTTTCCTCTTAATAAATAACCTCTTGTTCTTATTTCATTTCTAAATTTTTCTCCAATTTGATAATATGTTACTGGTAATGTTTTGTATGATTTCAATTTTTCTTTTGCAAATTCTACCATTGCTTCTTCTCCTGTAGGTGCTAAGCAAAATGTTCCTTTATTTGATTCTGTTATTAACATTGTACCATCTTGGATATAATGTTCATATCTACCAGAGTTTTTCCAAATTGTATCTGGTTGCAGTGTTGGTAGTAATACTTCTGTACATCCATATTCATTTAATGTTTCTACTATAATTTGCTCTATTTTTCTTCTTAATAACAATGGTATTGTATTATATCCAAATAATCCAGCTCCATATTGCACTAATTGACCTGTTTGTAATAATATGCTTTGTCCTGGATACATTTTGTCTATATTATTTAATTTTGTTGTTCCCATTCCTGTTAATGATAATTTCATACTTCATTCCTCCATTATTTAATTTTATATTAATATTTTGTTTCATTTAATTCTTCTATTACTATTTGTCTATTTTCATCTAACTTATAACTCGGCAGTTTCGGCAATTTTTCTAAACTCTCATACCCAAACATTTTTAAAAATTCTGTAGTTGTTTTATATGTTGTTGGTTTACCTGGCAAATCAGCCTTTCCAGCATCCTCAATTAATCCATAATCTAATAACTTATATATTGTTCCATCACTGTTTACTCCTCTTATTGCCTCTATTTCTGCTCTAGTTGCCCTTGGGTTATATGCAATTATTGCAAGCGTTTCTAATGCTGCTGTTGATAAATTTGGTTTAGCCCTTTTGTCTAAAATTGGATAAATATATTCATAATATTCTTTTTTACTACATAGTTGATATCCTTGCTCTATTTTAATTATTTCAATTCCTCTATTTTCATATTCTGCTTGCATAATTTTTATTATATCTTCAATTTGATGTTTGTCTATTTCCAATGCTAATATTAATTCTTCTTCTGTAACAATCCTTCCAGCAGAAAATAATATTGCTTCTATTATTGCTTTTGTTTTTTGTATATCCATACTTCACCTACTGTCTCCTAAATTCACTTATATATTTTCTCATGTTTTCCACATTATGTCAAGAACATAAATTAAGAAATTTTATGTTTTTAAACAAATTCTTCCCATACCAAATTAGCCAAATCAATACCTCTAGGTGTAAGTCTAATAGAATTTGCATCAACTGCAATCAAATTTTCATCTGATAACTTTTTTAATTCCTTTCTAAATACATAAATTGGATTTTTTACAAATTTTGACTTAAAATCATTTATTTTAATCCCTTTAATTTTACGTAATCCAAGCAACATATATTCTTTTTCTATATCATGCTCTTTTTGTATTTCATGAATAATTCTATTTTTAGCCAAATTATCACTTTTAATATTTTTAATATATTCATCTATATTAGTTGTATTTGAATATCTTGTAATATCTCTATATGAATGTGCTGAAACTCCAAACCCAAAGTATTGACTCTGATTCCAGCAATTCATATTATGTTTAGACTCATATCCCCTTTTAGCAAAATTAGAAATCTCATAATGTTTATATCCTCTTAATTCCAATGTATTTTTTACATACCAATACATATTTCTTTCCGTATTATCACTTGGTAACTCTAATTCTCCACTTTCTATTTTTTTTGCAATAGGTGTTCCTTCCTCTACTATAAGAGAATAAACAGATATATGTTCTGGTTGCAATTTTATTATTTCATCCAGACTTTCTTTTAAATCCTTTATTCTTTGGTTTGGCAAGCCTAACATTAAATCAACATTTATATTTTTAAATCCCAATTTTCTTGCTAATTTGTATGTTTCTAAAAATTGGTTATAGTTATGAATTCTACCTATTTGCTTTAATAAATTATCTTGCACTACTTGCAATCCTATACTTAATCTATTTATGCCACATTCCATATAATCTCTTAATTTGTCTTCATTAACTGTTCCTGGATTAACTTCTATTGTTATTTCCGCTTCTTTGTGTACATTTTTTTTTCTTATTTCCTTCATTATTTCTTTTATGTATTTACTATCAATATATGAAGGTGTTCCACCTCCAATATAAATAGTTGTAATCCATGATTGTATATTTTGCATTTTTATTTCTTTTTTTAAAGCTTCTATATATTCTTCTATTTGTTCATCTTTATTACAATATGAAATAAAGTCACAATATTCACATTTATGTTTACAAAATGGAATATGAACATATACTCCTAATTCTCTATTTCTCATTTGCCATCTCCAATATTTTTTTTAATCTATAATTTACTCCTGATTTTCCTATAGGTTTTTTTAACATTTTTCCTAATTCTATTAAACTAGCATTAGGATTTTTTAACCTTATTTCTGCAATTTCTTTTAATGTTTCATCAAGTGTTTCAAATTTATTGCTTGACTTTAGTCTTTTTATTGCTTCTATCTGCTCAATAGAAGCATTTATTGTTTTATTTAAGTTTGCTGTTTCGCAATTTACAATTCTATTAATTTTATTGTTCATTTCTCTTTGTACTCTTATCTGTTCAAATTTTATAACAGATTTATTGGCACCAAGTAATGCCAAAAATTTTGAAATTTCCTCTCCATCTTTTAAATATATTACATATTGTGTGTTTTTTTCTATTATGTTACATTTTATATCATATTTCATTATATATTCTTTTATTTTTTCTGCCTTTTCTTTATTTTTTATCCCCATTTCTAAATGATATTTTTTTTCTGGATTATTTATTGAACCAGAGCCTAAATATATTCCTCTTACTAACCATTTTATATTATTAAAATTTATTTCATCTATTTCTAATATATCGTTTAAATTCTTTTTATTTAATATTATAACAAATAAATTTCCTTGTACTAATATTTTATAATTATCTATTCCCATATTGTTTAACAATCTAGAAAATCTATTTATACTATACTCATTTTCTGTACTATATTTTATTTTATTTTGTTCATTTATTATATTGCTACTAATTAAATAACCCATCAATTCATATTTTACAATTTCTTTGTTTGATAAATTATCTAATTGGCTTATTTCTTTCTTTAATTCTGATGAAAACGACATATATTCCTCCTTGTCTTTGTTTTAATTAACCTTAGATATTATTATTCTGTCATTACCATATAAATCTTTTTTACTATAAATATTTTTATAATTTTCTTCATTTTCTATAATTTTTATTACATCTTCTTTTTGATCAAACCCTATTTCAAAACATAAATATCCCTCAAATTTCAAATATTCTATTGCTTGGTTTGTTATCTTTCTGTAAAAATCTAGTCCATCATATCCTCCATCTAAGGCTAGCTCTGGTTCTTTCTGTACTTCGTTGCTCAAAAGCTTTATATCTTCTTTTTTTATATATGGTGGATTTGATACTATTATATCAAATTTCATTTTTTTTACATTATTAAATAAATTTGATTTTATGAATTTCACATTCGCAATTAAATTTTTAGCATTTTTCCTTGCAACTTCTAGTGCTTTTTCACTTATATCTACAGCATATACTTCTGCATTAGGTACATTTTTAGCAATAGATATTGCTATTGCACCACTTCCTGTACATAAATCTAATATTTTTGGTTTTTGTATTTTTTTTGCAATTTCAATTACTTCTTCTACTAATATTTCTGTATCAGGCCTTGGTATTAATACATTTTCATTAACATAAAAGTCCATCTTCATAAATTCTTGTGTATGTGTAATATGTTGCAAAGGAACTCCATTGGTTAGTTTTTCTATATTGACAAAATATTCCCATTGTTCTTTTTTAGAGATTTCTTTATTATCATAAATAATTAAATATTGCCTTGGCTTTTTTAATATATATTGTAATAATAGTCTTGCTTTTAATTTAGGAGTTTCTATATTATTATTTTTTAACATTATCATTCCTTTTGTAAGAACTTGTTTTATTGTCATATCTCATCACCTTCATTTTTACTATATAACAATATCCAATTTTTTTCAATAGAAAGACCGGAAAAAAAAGAACAACTATACTAGTTGTTCTTTTAATTTTTTTCTTTTATTTTCTACTATTAATGGTGGTAATAGCGGACTATACTCTTCACCATTAAACACATCAACTTCAACTGCTCTTGTTAATATGTCTGTATATGTATATGATGCTGTTCTATCATTTTCTTCATATTTTACTACGAAAATATTAGAATATGCTTTTTCTATTGTACCTTCTTTGGCAAATTCTCTACTGCGTCCTAAAGATCCTTTTACTATTATCTTTTGACCAATCTTATCATTAATGTTTGATTTTAAAGTTGAAATGTCATTTCTACAAATCATCAAATCACCTACTTTGCTTAAACTACTTTTAATATATCATTAGTAGGTGATTTTGTCAAAGTATGCATTTTGTTGTCGGTTCTTTGTACCTCACTATTTTCAATGGTTTCAGCCATTATTTTGTCGTTTATTACATTTGTATTACATTTATGTTACAGAATTATTACATTTCTTTTTCCTTTTGCTCCAAACCCATTTATTCCCTTTTTTCCATCTCTTAACTCGTCAACAAAATCATCAATTGTTATATATCTATTTTTGTCTGTTATTGCTACATTTTTTGCAACTATTAATGGATCTAGAAAATCAATTAATATTCTTGCTGGTGATGATGCAAAATTTGCTCCAGCTTCCATTAAAGCTTCAAAATAACTTTGGCATGCTCCTGCAAAAATAACTAAATCTTTTTTTGTTTTTTCATTATATTTTCTGGCTTCTTTAACTGTTTGTAAAAAATATTTAGAATTTCTATAATTATATATATCTCGATATCTTGTTCCATGTTTTATCATTCCGATCATGTCCTGTTATTATAAGAATATCTGGATTATATATATTAAGTAATCTATATACTACTCTAGGTTGTTTATATTCTGGAATGTTTTTTACAATTGCATTTAATCCCATTTTTTTGTAATACATTATTGATTTTTGACTATATCTTTTGTCACCATCTAAATGTAATATTCTTCCTGTGTATATAATTTCTTTTCTTCTACTTTGTTTATTTATTTTGTCTTTTTCTATTATGTTTAATATTCTTTTTTCTAATTCTTTTTCTCTTTTTATTTTTTCTTCTTTAGTTACGATTCTTAAATCTTCTACTGGAGCATCTGCTACTATCCTAACATCCACAATTCCATTTAATATTGCTATTTTTTTTCCTTCTTTTAGTTTTAATATTTTTTTTACACAAAACATTATGTCATTTGAGTATGAATTTCTGCTGACTATATATCCTTTTTTTATTTCTCTCATATTATTCACTCCTAGCTTACAATTAAAGCTTATTATATTTTATGTTTTTTTAACATAATTTGTGATATTTTAGATGTTACACGATTTTTCCTTTACTAATGCTAATTTACATGGTATAATGTGTTAAGAAATTAAAAAAGGAGGACACTTTATGGAAAAATCTATTACAGATCTAGCAGAAAATAAAGTATTAATTCTATATCTTTTAAACAAGTTATCAGATGGAATAAAAAGTGACAATTTATATAAACTAGTATCCTCAGCTAATAACATCAATTATTTTTATTTTCAAGAATTATTAACAGATCTGATTGATACAAAATTAGTTGGATCCTTTACTAAAGAAAATGATGACTCATTTATAAAAATAACATCAGAAGGACAAAATTCATTATCACTTACAAAATCTCTTTTACCTGGTATTTTAAAATTAAAAGCAGATAATATTTTTAAAGAAGAAGTTTCAAGCATTGCAGAAGAGTCTTCTATTATCACAGAATACATCCCAAAAGCCGAAAATAATTATACTGTAAAATGTAAAATTATAGAAAAAACCGAAACAGTTTTTGAAATTTCTACTTTTGCTGGTTCAAGAGAAAGAGCAAAACAAATTTCTGATAATTGGAAAAACAATGCAAGTATTATTTATCCAAAAATACTCGATTTATTAACAGGTGAAAAAAATGAATCAATCTGATATAAATGAATTTTTAAAAATATTGAAAACAACATATCCAGATGCAACTTGTAGTCTTAATTTTGAAACACCTTTTCAAATGGTTGTAGCTGTTATGCTTTCTGCTCAATGTACTGATGAAAGAGTTAATAAAACAACACCATATTTATTTGAAAGGTGTAAAACTATTCAAGATTTTGCTAATATTGATATTTCTGAACTTGAATCTATAATACATCCTTGTGGTTTTTACAAGAATAAAGCCAAAAATATTAAGTTATGTGCAAATCAAATTTTAGAAAATTTTAATGGTACTGTTCCACAAACAATTGATGAACTTTTAACATTAGCTGGTGTTGGAAGAAAAAGTGCTAATGTAATTTTATTAGAAGTTTTTGGAATTGCAAATGGAATTGCAATTGACACTCATGCGAAAAGAATTTCAAATAGATTAGGTTTTTCTTCTGAAAAAGAACCAGAAAAAATTGAACAAGATTTACTAAAAATTCTTCCTTCTAATTCTTTGAAAGATATTAATCATCTTTTTATGTGGCATGGAAGAAATACTTGTAATTCTCGTAAACCGGATTGTGAAAATTGTACTGTGAAAAAATTTTGTGAATATTATAAGAAAAATTGTAAATAATATTTTAGTAAGAGGTGATATCTTTGACAAATATCAATTGTTCTTTAGATTGTATTTATCAAATTGATGGAAAATGCTCTTATGATATTATTTCTGATTCAATTTTATGCACTAATTCTGAATGTGCATATTATGAAAAAATCCCCCGTAACTCAAATTAATGAGTTATGGGGGAATCCCTTATATGATTATCAGTATGACAATGATGCATACCATCGTTGCCATAAATCCACTTGTAAGAACATCCATTCCATCGGAACGAAGTTCTTTATATGTGGATAGATACATCTTTGGTATTAATTTTAATATTCGTATAAGCAGCCGTTTCATAGTTCTTATACATTTCACAACTCCATATGCCAATGCCATTAATGCCCCTATTAGAATTGTAACTGCCACAGCACAAATTTTGTCCTTGTCATATAGCATTACAAAAGAAGAATACACTTGCACAGCCAACACAAATATAAACACTAACGCTATTCCAATTATTATAAAAACAAAACTTAAATTATTAAATTTTCTTAATAATAATTCTTCAATTCTCATGTTTTTATAAATTTCATGTAATCCAATAATCATATTTTTTCCTCCACTATGTAATATTTCTATATGTTATTATCACCTTCGGGTGTAATTGGGATATTGTTGTATATAAAATAAGACTTTGCTTATACTATTCTATATTTTAGCACATTTTACATAATTAGTCAACCTATTGTTTGTATTCCTTTAATACATTTGAAAGGTATTTCATACTAGTCATGCATTGTTCTAATGTATTTCCTGTTGAACCTACTTCTATTATAGTTGCAGCTTTTCCAAGATGTTGATTATATCTAGATTTTCTTACAATCATTGTTTTAAACAATCCAGGATACATTTCATTAGCTTTTTGTTGCAGTTCTATAGCAAATTTTAAATTAGATTTCCAATTAGGATGATATAAGCCTCCTCCATCTGTTCCTATTACAAACATTAATTGTGCTGCAACTTCATTTCCTATTTTTACACTAGGATCATAATTACTTTTACTTCCAATAGCATCTCTATGTAGGTCTATTATTATATCTGTTGGGTTACTTTTTAATACATTCTCAACTGTTGTTTTTGACCTTGTATATGAACCTGTATATGCTGGGTAATCATGATATGTTTTATCATGAACTACATTAAAACCATATCCAGTCAAATAATTTCCAAGTTCATCTCCCACTCTCACAACAGAAAAATTAGGATCTGTTGTTCTAAAATTTCCTGTTTGCTGATAATTATATTGTTCTGTTGGAGTATAACTTTCACATGTATGTGTATGAAAAATTAAAATATTATTTTTATTAATATTTAATTCTGTATTTAATATGGAATTATCTATATTAAAACTTGTTTCATTTTTTATTTTTACACCATTACATTCTACATTATAATTTTCTGTAATTGGATTTTGTGTAACTATTTCTGTTGTTACACTATTATTTTCTTGATTTGTTACTTGAGTAGTTTCTACTGGTGGTGTTTCTGAATTATTGTTTTCTTCACTTTTTTGCTCTTCTGTTACTTCTATTTCCTCTTTTTGCTCTTCTATATAATTATCTTCTTGTAAAATCTTTGCTAATTCTATATTTAGTATTTTTTCTGATAATGTAATTTCTTTTTCTTCGCCATCTTCTTTTATGGTATTTTGTGATATATAATTACTTTTCGCCATTGCTGGTATCTCATAATTTAAGCATTTTATAAATTTTTCTGATATGTTTATTTGCAATATACTACTTGTTTTAAATTGTTTTATTATTTGGGTTGCTATAAATACACCAACTATGGTCAGTATAAGTAATATTATTTTTACTATTGATTTTCTAGCATTTATTATTGTCACATTAAACATAATTATCTCCTTGTTAAAATGTTCCTATATATAATATATGTTTAATGTCCACTATTTAGAACTTTATTTATAGTAATCTTGGTTTTAATTCTAAATATATTGGCTTTTCTTCTCTTATCATTGTACTTTTTCCATGCCCTGGATATACAATTGTTTCATCTGGCAAAATCATTAATTTTTTGGTTATGGACTTTATAATTGCTTCAAAATCGCCTGTTGGAACATCTGTCCTTCCCCATGTTCCTCTAAATAGTGTATCACCTGAAAATAATAATTTTTCTTTTTCACAATATAAACATGAGCCACCTGATGTATGCCCTGGTGTATGTATAACTTTAAATTCTAGTTCTCCTAAATGAACCAAATCTTCATCATCTACACGTGCATCTGTTTCTATTGTTAATCCTTTGTCTCCAATATATGTTGTTAAATTTATGTTTGGATTTCTTAAATTTTCAGCAGTTAATCTTTGTGCTACTATTTTTCCTCCGTATTTTTCTTTTAGTTCTTGGACTCCCCCTATATGATCTCCATGGCAATGTGTTAAATATATGTATTTTAATTTTGCATGCAAAATTTCTAACATTTCTATAATTTTTTCTACATCTCCTGCAGGATCTATTACCATTGTTTCTTTTGATTTTTCGTCTTGAACTATGTAACAGTTTGTTGCATCTCCTATCCAAGTTTCAATCTTTAGTACTTTTAGTATCATTTTTTATCTCCCTTTCTCGCATTATTTATTTTTATGTTTCGAATAATATTCTTTATATGTTTTTCTTATTACTTCATTTGGTATTTTAAAACTACATATACCAAATCCTTTTTTCACTATTGTTAAATATCCCATATAAAATAACAAGGATATTAATTCCTTTTCTCTAAATTCTATTTCTGCATTAAATTTTTCTGTTAATCCACTCTCTATTGGCTCTTCTGCTACTATTTTTTCTAATAATTCTATTTTGTTCATATTTTGGCACAATTCCATAAATGCCTCTATTTTTCTATAATCACTTATTATGTTATTGTCTATCAATTCCTCTGGTATTCTATTTTGTTCTTGATATAATTTCCAAAAATATAATATCATATTTGAATTATACATTTTGTACTCTTCATATTTTTCTTTTATCATATCTGAAAATATATAGCCCTCATAATTTTTCTTTATTATTGGCAACAGTTCACTTTGTTTCTCTTTTGAAATTTCTAATTCTGTCATTATATATTCTACATCTTCTTTATTAAATCCTAGCATATCATTAAAATTAATATTCTTGGTTAAGTCTCTTGCTATATTAAATCCGCTTGTTAATCCATCTAAATTTATCGGTATTGTTCCGGTTATAAATATCCTATTTACTACTGTTTCTGTTCCTTTTTT
>CAKPKI010000052.1 GCA_934167135.1 uncultured Clostridia bacterium | reverse complement strand
TGATTATATAAGTTGGGATGAATATTTTATGGCTATAGCAAAATTGTCTGCTATGAGAAGTAAAGACCCTAATACACAAGTTGGAGCATGTATTGTAAGTGATGATAATAGAATTTTATCAATAGGATATAATGGTGCTCCAAATGGATTTGAAGATGAAAAGTTTCCTTGGTCAAGAGAAGGAGAAAATTTGAATACAAAATATCCTTATGTTTGCCATGCTGAAATGAATGCCATTTTAAATTATAGAGGAAGTAAAAAGGATTTGGAACATGCTAAAATATATGTTGATTTATTTCCTTGTAATGAATGTGCTAAAATAATAATTCAATCAGGAATAAAGGAAGTTGTTTATTTATCAGATAAGTATGCTCACTCTGATAATAATATAGCTTCGCGTAGACTTTTTGATGAATGTGGTATTACATATAAAAAGATTGAATTAGATGAGAAAAAAGAGATAAATATTATATTGTAGTTTTAATTTTATAAAAAATTATTATTCATAATATTTTAAGTTACTACTATGAAAACTAAATAACTTGCTTTTCAAAATGGCGAGAAGTTGCTGGCACTTTATATATACTTTTTTGCCCTTTTGCAACTTGATATATCTATTACCTAATTTTAAATTTTGAATTTTAATATATTTAAAGGCAAGTAAAATATATAATTTTTTACAGAAATTTTCCCTAAATAATTATAAGAGCCACAGATGGCGGTACTTATCTAAAAAATAAGTACCGCCATATAAAATCCGTTTTAAAAAAGTATAGAAATCAAATCCTTTTTGATATATAATACAATTACCAAAAAATTACATAACAAATGAAAAGGAGTTGATTTCTATGAAATTAAAAAAATTTAAATTATGGTAATAGTGTATATCAAATTGGAGAACAAATCAATAGTTTACAAAGAAAAAATTCAAAATCCAAAATTAAAGCATCTACAGGAGCCAAATTACTAATAACAGGTTTTATGTATCAAAATCGAAGTATAAACGAAATTATAGAAACAACATAAGAACATTGAAATGTTGATATATGAGGGATAGGAATTAAAAGTAAACATAACACAAAAAGGATATAGGGAAAATTTCTGTATTTATGCAGAAATAGTTGAATTTTGCATAAAAACATGATAAAATAATTATGTAATATAAATTTATAAGGAGGAATCTTGTATGAAGCGGATTCAAGTTTTTTTTATGGTAATGGTGGTATTAGTCACATGTTGTGTTCTTAGTGGTTGTACTGGTAATAATAGCGAAAAGAATGAACTTAGTCTTGAGTGTAGCTATGAATTAGGTGCAGCAAAAACTAACATTCAAACACAAACGAGTGAAAGTATTTCTGGTATATATGTGCTAGGATTTGGAGGAATATCAAAAAAAGCAGACATAAAAACAACAAAAGTTTATGACTTTTGGTACAAGCGTGATGATGGAGGAATTATACCTGACACTATTGATTTAGAATCTTATAATTATCCTGAAAATGTAAAAATTGTGATTTATGAAAGTGATTTTATAAATCCAAAGTTCGAAATATGGAGAAACAAAGATGCTAAAAAGTATAGAGATGGTAAATTTCCAGATTGTAAAACTGAAATCCGATTTACTATTCCAAATGGGTCATTTGTTAATACATATGATTTCCAAAATAATGAGTAATAAAAAGCTCCAACTCTGTACGAGTTGGGGCTTTTTGAGAGAAGAATAAAAAATTAATAGGGTAAAATAATTCTCTTACATATATTTCCAACAAAAAAATAAAGACAAATACTAATTTTTTTGATAAAATATCAAAAACAAAAGATGGAGATATAGAATTGGAAAGGTTAGTAGAAATGTTTGAAGAAATAGTAGATGTAAGAGATAGTTCAGGAAAAAGGCACTGTTTAACACATATATTAGTTATGAGTGTATGTGGAATATTACAAAAGAGAATGGATTTTGAAGATATTTATGATTATGCTAAAGCTCATGAAAAATGGTTTGATGAAAAACTAAAACTTTGGAATGGAATACCAAGTGTAGGAACATTTAGGAATGTTTTTAGATTGATTCCAGCAGAACAATTTTTAGAAATATTTCTAAAATGGATAAATTGTATAGTAAGTGAACAATCTGGAAAGCAAATAATCATTGATGGAAAAGCAATAAGAGGAGCAACAGAAAAGTGTATAAATGGAAATATCCCATATATAGTAAGTGCCTATTTAGCAGATACAGGAATATCAATAGGTCAGGTAAAAGTAGACGATAAATCAAATGAAATAACAGCAATACCAAAACTTTTAGAAATACTAGATATAGATGGATGTATCATAACAATAGATGCAATAGGAACTCAAACAGAAATAATGGATACAATAATAAAAAAAGGTGGAAATTTTGTATTACCAGTAAAAATGAATAATAAAGGAGCAAATAAAGATACAATAGATTTTTTTAATGATTCAATAGAAAAAAATTTTAATGAAAAAGTAAAAACTAAGAAAAAAGTAGACAATTTAGAATATATCAATAGTTATAAAGAAAAATTTGAAGTATATGTCACGAGAGAAAATACACATGGACGAGAAAAAGAAAGAATATATATTAAATCTAACAATATAAACTGGTTAAAGAATAAAAAATGGAAACATATAAAATGTGTGATAATGACAATAAATAATACAACTGTACACGATAATAGTATAAGATATTACTTTTCAAGTGTAGATTTACCAATAGAAGAATTAGCAAAAATAATAAGGAAACATTGGCAAATAGAGAACAACTTGCATTGGGTACTAGATATGTATTTTTATGAAGATTTAAGTAGGAATAGAAAAGATAACAGCATGGAGAATTTGTCTATTTTAAAAAAAATATGTTATAACATAATAAAAATGGATAAAAGATATGATAGAGTTAATAAAAATGGAAATATAGTAAAATTGAGTACAAAAAGAAAAATGAATAGATATATAGATTATCCAGAAGAATTTGAAGAATTACTTACAACAGTAATTCCTCAAATATATAAAATGTAATTGGTAAAATATGTAAGAGAATTATTTTACCCTAAAAAATTAATTAAAACTATTGACATAAATGGAAAAACATTATATAATAGATGAGCATGAAATGTAGCGTTGAAGCTGAATGTGGCTACACTCTTAGAGTGGAGGGAACTTCAGTGGAGTATGTCTTGGCTTGACCAGGCGGTAAGTTTAATATAAAAAAAGCACTTATCCCAGAATCATCATGCGAATTTTTGGGATTTTAAAATGGGTATATACAAAACACCCGGAAGTGTTGTAACTTGCCAACGCGTAATTTTAAAATATTTTAAACAAATTTATTAAGGAGGGAAAATTACAATGGCAAAAACAGTTGTATCAAGTGAAAAAATTAGAATAAGACTAAAAGCTTATGACCATGTAGTTTTAGATCAGTCTGCTGAAAAAATAGTAGATACTGCTAAGAAAACAGGAGCAAAAGTATCAGGTCCTATTCCATTACCAACACAAAAAGAAATCGTAACAATATTACGTTCTCCACACAAACACAAAGATTCAAGAGAACAATTCGAAATGAGAACACATAAAAGAGTTATTGATATTCTTTACCCAACACAAAAAACAATGGATAGTTTAATGAAACTAGAACTACCAGCAGGTGTTGACATCGAAATCAAAAACTAGTTTCAAATATAAATATAAATAAAATTAAAATCGATAACCATGCTGATAAATAAGTAGAATTAGCAGATCAGCCAATAGGAGGAGAAAGAAAATGAAAAAAGCATTAATAGGAAAGAAATTAGGAATGACTCAAATATTTAATGAAAATGGAGCAGTTATTCCAGTAACAGTATTAGAAGTAGGTCCATGTGTAGTTGCTCAAGTAAAAACATTAGAAAATGATGGATATGAAGCAGTACAATTAGGATTTGGAGAAGTTAAAGAAAAAAAATTAAATAAACCAGAAAAAGGACATTTTGCAAAAGCAAATGTTACAGCAAAAAAACATTTAAGAGAATTTAGATTAGATTCAATAGAAGGAATTAAAGTTGGAGATGAACTAAAAGCAGATGTATTTGCCGAAGGTGATAAAATAGATGTACAAGGAACATCAAAAGGAAAAGGATTCCAAGGTGTAATAAAAAGACATGGACAACATAGAGGACCAATGGGACATGGTTCAATGTATCACAGAAGACCAGGTTCAATGGGTTCTACATCAACACCAGGAAGAGTATTTAAAGGTAAAAAACTTCCAGGACATATGGGAAGAGTTACAGTTACAATACAAAACTTAGATGTTGTAAGAGTAGATTTAGATAAAAATGTAATATTAGTAAAGGGTAGTGTTCCAGGACCAAAAGGAGCTATCTTAAAAATAAAATCAGCTGTAAAAGCTATATAAGGTTATAGAAAAGGAGGAATTACGAAATGCCAAAGGTAGATGTATATAACATGCAAGGTAAAAAAGTTAGCGATGTAGAATTAAGTACAGCAGTATTTGGAATTGAACCAAATGAAACAGTTGTACACAGTGTATTAGTAAACTACTTAGCTAATCAAAGACAAGGTACACAAAGTACAAAGACAAGAGCAGAAGTTCGTGGTGGTGGAAGAAAACCATGGAGACAAAAAGGAACAGGTAGAGCAAGACAAGGTTCAATAAGAGCTCCACAATGGATAAAAGGTGGTATTGCTTTAGGACCAAAACCTCGTTCATATAAATACACAGTAAACAAAAAAGAAAGAAGACTTGCAATTAAGTCAATATTAAGCTCTAAAGTATTAGAAAAAGAACTAACAGTAGTTGACAAATTAGAATTAAAAGAAATCAAAACAAAATCAATGGTAAAAGCATTAACAGATTTAAAAATAGAAGGAAAAACATTAATTATTTTAACAGATAAAAATGAAAATGTTTACTTATCAAGTAGAAATATTGAAGGAGTTAAAACTATACAATTAAATATGATTAATGTATTTGATTTATTAAATTGTAGTAAATTAGTTTTACCATTAGATACAGTTAAAAAATTAGAGGAGGTGTATGCTTAATGTTACCAGAAGAAGTAATAGTAAGACCAATAATAACTGAAAAAAGTAATGACCAATTACAAGCAGGAAAATACACTTTCGAAGTTAACAAAAAAGCAACAAAAGTTGATATTGCTAAAGCAGTTGAAAAATTATTTGATGTAAAAGTTTTAAATGTTAACACAATGATAGTTAAAGGGAAAGTAAAAAGAGTTAGATATAAAGAAGGAAAAACACCAGATTGGAAAAAAGCTATTGTTACAATAGACATAAACCCATCTGAAAAAACTTACCTTGGAAAAGGTGGAAAAGAAGTTAAAGTTTCTAAGAAATATAAAGATTCTATTGAAGAATTCATGGGAGCATAGTTAAAAACGATTAAAAGTAGCAATCTGCACATTTTCACTTCATTAATCAAACCTCGATGTACTAGCGTACGACTTCGTCTTGATTAATTTGTGAAAATGAACATCTTACAACTTTTAATTAATTTTAAAAAATTAGAATTGAAAAATATCGGGAAAGTACCCGGAGAATAAAGAATATCTGCAAGTGGAGCAGGAAAAAATCCACAAAATATAGAGAAGAGTTTGCGTTAAAAACAAATATTACAAGGCAGATAAACAAGGAAATCAGAAATGTAGACATAGTATGTTGAAAAATTTCGAAGTGAAATCCAACAGAGTAAGATTTGTAATTTAATGTGAACGAGAAAGGAAAGAAAAATGGGAATAAAAAGATTTAAACCATATACACCATCAAGAAGAAATATGACAGTTTCTGATTATGCAGAAATTACAAAAAAGACACCAGAAAAATCTTTATTAGCAAAGAAAAAGAAAAATGCTGGAAGAAACTCATATGGTAGAATAACAGTAAGACATCAAGGTGGAGGAAATAGACAAAAATACAGAATTATAGATTTTAAAAGAAATAAAGATGATATGGAAGCAACAGTTATTGGTATCGAATATGATCCAAACAGAAGTGCAAACATAGCATTAATCAAATATGAAGACGGAACATTAAACTATATTATAGCACCACAAGGATTAACAGATGGTGACAAAGTAGTATCTGGAACAAATGCAGACATAAAGCCAGGTAACTGTTTACCAATATCAAACATACCAGTAGGAACATTAATTCATAATATAGAATTAAATCCAGGTCAAGGTGGAAAATTAGTAAGAGTTGCTGGACAAAGTGCACAATTAATGGCTAAAGAAGGAAAATACGCACATGTAAGATTACCATCAGGAGAAATGAGATTAATCTTATCTAGATGTAGAGCAACAATTGGTGTAGTTGGAAATTCTGACCATGAAAATGTAAAATTAGGTAAAGCAGGTAAAACAAGACATTTAGGAATTAGACCTACAGTTAGAGGTTCTGTAATGAACCCAGTAGATCACCCACATGGTGGTGGTGAAGGTAGAGCTCCAATAGGACACGCAGGACCAATGACACCTTGGGGTAAACCAGCATTAGGATATAAGACAAGAGATGCTAAAAAGAAATCAAATAAATTTATAGTAAAGAGAAGAAAGTAGAATAGGAGGAAAATCATATGTCAAGATCAAGCAAGAAAAAACCTTTCGTAGCTGAAAAATTATTAAAAAGAGTAGAAGCTATGAATGAAAGTGGAAATAAAGAAGTAATAAAAACATGGTCAAGAGCTTCAACAATTTATCCACAAATGATTGGACACACAATTGCTGTTCATGATGGTAGAAAACATGTACCAGTATATATTACAGAAGAAATGATAGGTCATAAATTAGGTGAATTTGCTCCTACAAGAACATTTAAAGGTCATGCAGGAGAAAAAACTACAAAGAAATAAAAAATAATTTAAGGAGGGAATTGTAGTGGAAGAAACAGCAATAATGGAAGCAAAAGCAACATTAAGATATGCTAGAATATCTGCAAGAAAAGTAAAAATAGTTGCAGACTTAATAAGAGGAAAAAATGTTGATGAAGCTTTAGCAATCGTAAAATTTACACCAAAAGCATCATCAGCTATTATAGAAAAATTATTAAAATCAGCAATTGCAAATGCTGAAAACAATCATGATATGAAACATGAAAATTTATATGTTGCTGAAATATATGCAAATCAAGGTCCAACATTAAAGAGAATAAGACCGGCAGCAAAAGGTTCAGCAGTGAGAATTAGAAAAAGAACAAGTCATATAACAATAGTTTTAAAAGAAAAGGAGGCATAATTTAGATGGGACAGAAAGTACATCCAACAGGTGTAAGAGTTGGAATAATAAAAGACTGGAAAGCTAAATGGTATGCAGATTCTAAAGACTTTGCAGATTATTTAGTAGAAGACCAAAAAATCCGTAAATTTTTGAAGAAAAAATTATATACAGCTGGAATTTCTGATATTGAAATAGAAAGAACAGCAAAAATGATTAAAGTTAATGTTCATGCAGCAAAACCTGGAATAATAATCGGAAAAGGTGGAGCTGGAGCAGAAAGCTTAAAAGCAGAATTAACAAAATTAATAGGAAAAGATATAAACATAAATATAGTTGAGGTTAAAGCAATAGATACAGATGCACAATTAGTTGCAGAAAATATTGCTGGACAATTAGAAAGAAGAATTTCATTTAGAAGAGCTATGAAACAATGTATGCAAAAATCAATGAAAGCAGGAGCTTTAGGAATAAAGACTGCTGTATCTGGAAGATTAGGTGGAGCTGATATGGCTAGAACAGAATTCTATAAAGAAGGAACAATTCCACTACAAACTTTAAGAGCTGACATAGATTATGGATTTGCTGAAGCAGATACAACATATGGAAAAATTGGTGTTAAAGTTTGGATATATAAAGGAGAAATTCTTCCAGCTAAAAAAGTGGAAGGAGGAGACAGATAATGCCATTAATGCCTAAAAAAACAAAATATAGAAAAATGCAAAAAGGTAGAAATAGAGGAAAAGCAACAAGAGGTAATAAAGTTACAGATGGAGAATACGGAATACAAGCTTTAGAAGCTGGTCTAATTAAGGGAAACCAAATAGAAGCAGCACGTATTGCTGCAACTCGTTACACAAAAAGAGGTGGAAAAGTTTGGATAAAAATCTTTCCAGACAAACCAATAACACAAAAACCAGCTGGAACTCGTGGTGGTAAAGGTAAAGGTAATGTTGAATATTGGGTAGCAGCTGTAAAACCTGGTAGAGTTATGTTCGAAATAGCAGGAGTACCAGAAGCAACAGCTAGAGAAGCCTTGAGATTAGCTATGAACAAATTACCAATAAAATGTAAATTTGTAGCAAAAGAAAATGTAAGCAAGGTGGGTGATAGTGATGAAGATAAATAAAATAAGAGAAATGTCTTCACCAGAATTAGAAAAAGAATTAGGTGAACTAAAAAAAGAATTATTTAAATTAAAATTTAGTTTAGCTACAAACGGATTAGATAACCCAATGAAAATTAAAGAGGTTAAAAAAGATATAGCTAAAATAAATACTGTATTAACAGAAAGAAAAATAGCAGAAGCTAAAGCATAGTAGTAAGGAGGTATAAGACCTATGGAAGAAAGAAATCTTCGTAAAGTTATGGTTGGAACTGTTACATCTGACAAAATGGATAAGACAGTTGTTGTTTCAGTAGAAACAAGTGTAAGCCATAAAATGTATGGAAAAACAGTAAAAAGAACATACAAACTAAAAGCACATGATGAAGAAAATAAATGTGAAATAGGAGATAAAGTAAAAGTAATGGAAACAAGACCACTTTCTAAAGATAAAAGATGGAGAGTAGTTGAGATTCTTGAAAAAGGAGGAAAATAAGTCATGATACAACAACAATCAATATTAAAAGTTGCTGACAATACTGGTGCAAAAGAAATTATGTGTATCAGATGTATGGGTGGTTCATATATGAAAACAGCTAACATCGGAGATGTAATTGTTGCCTCTGTTAAAGCAGCAACACCAGGTGGCGTTGTAAAAAAAGGTGATGTAGTTAAAGCTGTAATAGTAAGAACAAAACAAGGTTTAAGAAGAGCTGATGGTTCTTATGTAAAATTTGATGAAAATGCAGCTGTAATAATAAAAGATGATAAAACACCAAAAGGAACACGTATATTTGGACCTGTTGCAAGAGAATTAAGAGAAAAGGAATATATGAAAATATTATCATTAGCACCAGAAGTTCTATAATAGTTAAGGAAAGTAATAAAGAAGGAGGTTAAACTCAATGAAGATAAAAAAAGGAGATACAGTCCAAGTTTTATCTGGAAATGATAAAGGTAAAAAAGGAGAAGTATTACAAGTTATGCCTAAAGATTCAAAAGTTATTGTAAAAGGCGTAAATGTTAGAAAAAAACATATCAAACCTAGAAAACAAGGCGAAGAGGGTGGAATTATCCCAGTTGAATGTGCTGTTAATAGTTCAATAGTTAATGTAGTATGTTCAAAATGCGGAAAAGCTACTAGAGTTGGATATAAAATAGAAGATAATAAAAAAGTTCGTGTTTGTAAAAAATGTGGAACAAAAATAAAATAAGAATTGAAAGGAGGAATAACTAGTAATGGAAAAATTAAGAGAACAATATGAAAAAGAAGTAATTCCAGCATTAATGAAAAAGTTTGAATATAAATCAGTTATGCAAGTTCCAAAACTTGACAAAATAGTTATAAATATAGGTTTAGGAGATACAAAAGATAATCCTAAAGCATTAGAAAATGCAATGAATGATTTAACACAAATCACAGGTCAAAGACCAATGATAACAAAGGCAAAAAAATCTATTGCAGCATTCAAATTAAGAGAAGGAGCAAACGTTGGATGTAAAGTTACATTAAGAGCAGATAAAATGTATGATTTTGCATACAAATTATTTAATGTAGCACTACCAAGAGTTAGAGATTTTAGAGGAGTTTCTGGAAATTCTTTTGATGGAAGAGGAAATTATTCTATGGGATTAAAAGAACAATTAGTATTCCCAGAAATTGAATATGATAAAATAGATAAATTAAGAGGAATGGATATCATATTTGTAACAACTGCTGAAACAGACGAAGAGGCAAAAGAGCTATTAAAATTATTAGGAATGCCTTTTAAAGCTTAAATTAAGGAGGAGAAAAAATAATGGCTAAAAAATCTATGAAAGTAAAACAAGCTAGACCACAAAAATACAAAACAAGAGAATATAATAGATGTAAAATTTGTGGTAGACCACATGCTTACATTAGAAAATATGGAATTTGCCGTGTATGTTTCAGAGAATTAGCACACAAAGGTGAAATTCCAGGTGTAAAAAAAGCAAGTTGGTAATACATTAATAAAATAAATTGAATGAGTAGTGAAAAAGGAGGGAAAGTAAATTGAACATTACAGATCCAATAGCAGATATGTTAACAAGAATAAGAAATGCAAATAGTGCTAAACATAAAACAGTTGATATTCCAGCATCAAAAATAAAAACTGCAATAGCAGAAATTTTATTCAAAGAAGGGTATATCAAGTCATTTGAATTAATAAATGATGAAACTCAAGGAATTATAAGAGTAACATTAAAATATGATGAAAAAGGAACAAGAGTAATTGATGGAATAAAAAGAATAAGTAAACCAGGATTAAGAGTATATGCTGGTAAAGAAGAATTACCAAAAGTACTTAATGGTTTAGGAATAGCTATAATCTCTACATCAAAGGGATTAAAAACAGATAAAGAAGCTAGAGAAGCCGGAATCGGTGGAGAAGTATTAGCATATGTATGGTAATACTGATAAGGCAAATTTAATTTAGTTTGAGCTATTAAATAGCAAAGGGAAAAATCAACCTAAATGCAAAAATACATTAGTGTAAAAATAAACGTTAGGCGAACGCCCTAAAAAAGGAGGAAAAGAAAATGTCAAGAATAGGAAATAAACCTATCGCAGTACCAACAGGTGTTGAAGTAAAAATTGATGGTCAACATGTTACTGTAAAAGGACCTAAAGGTACATTAGAAAGAGAAATACATAAAAATATTTCTGTAACAATGGAAGATAATACTATTAAAGTTACAAGACCAAATGATGAAGCTCTAAATAGAAGTTTACATGGATTGACAAGAACTTTAATAAGCAACATGATAGAAGGTGTAGAAAAAGAATACACAAGAGAATTACAAATAAATGGTGTAGGTTATAGAGCACAAAAACAAGGAAATAACTTAAACTTCACATTAGGATATTCTCATCCAGTAATCTTTGAAGC
>CAKPKI010000051.1 GCA_934167135.1 uncultured Clostridia bacterium | reverse complement strand
CTGTAGCCCCTGCAACAAGTAAATGTGGCATTTTACCAATATCAGCAATAACTGGATTACCACTTATATCTTTACCTAAAGCTATAGATAAAGATGATATATCCGAAATGCTTGATTTAAATATGAATAGTTCTGAATACAGAAAATACAAATCAGGATTGAGTAAAGCACAAAAAACTATAGATAAAAATGGTTATAAACAGTATAATGATAATTCTGGTAATATTTATTGGTATGATTCTAAAAATGACATAATGTACGATAGTTCTTATAATAAAACAGGTTTAAAAGCAGATGATTTAACAAAAACTGTAAAAACACAACAGGCTTTAAATTATATAAACAGCCTTGATTTAACTGATAGTCAAAAAAACATTGCTGTGAACGATTTAACTAAAAACTCAAAAAAGACTATAGATATGAAAGAATATAGTAAGTATTCATCTTATGATGAGTATAAATATGCAAGAGATTATCCTGAAAAATATAATATTATTACTCAAATAACTGATTATAATACATATTTGAAGTATAAGGAGGATATATCAGACATTAAGAAAAAATATAAAAACGAAACAGAACACGATTCTAATCTTAGAAAAAAAGAAATTAGAAATTATATTAATAATTTAGATTTAGATGAAACTCAGAAAATATTATTAGAAAAAATTGTAGGTGGGTATAGTATATCTAATTACAAGTCCCAAGTTTATAATTATTTAGAATCAAAAGATTTATCTCAAGTAGAAAAATATAAAATTTGGGAAAATTTATTTGATTAAAAATTGTAATACAAAATGTAATATATACAAGTTAAAAAATAGTATATATAATTAGTTAAAAAGCGAAAAAGAGGATATAAATTTATGAAAAATAAATTAACTACAACCCAACAAATCCAAAGAGCTAAAATTATAAAAAAAGTTATTTATGGACTCATTTTAATAATATTAGTTCCATCTATATATTTATATTGTTCTAACTATATTAATGATTATTTTGAAGACCTAAAATCAAGCAATACTAGCAAAACATTATCCAAAAATAATAAGAGCAAAAATGAGATTGCTAATAATGCCGAGAATGTAGAAGTCCATGAAAAAGAAGATGAAGGGAAACATTTAAATTCTAATCCATCAACTAATACGGAAAATAATAATTCTTCTGATTATGAAAATAGTGCTAATATTCCTTCGATTTTAGATTACAATAAAAATATTTCTGCTAGCTCTAATTCTGAAATAGCACCATCTAAAAACAATCAAACAATAAGTGAAGAAAATAAAATAAATAGTAGTGATGTAGAACAAAGCAATCCATATTTAGAACAATCTGAAGAATTAAATACTATTAAGAACAACTACGATAAAAAAGTTAATGAGATAAATACTTGGTATTCTAGCGAACTTGATAAAAATTATAAATTAATGATTAAATCTGAAAATGAATACAATAGCCTAGGTGGTTATGCTACAGAAGCTGATAAAAACAATCTTTTGACTAAATTGAATAATGCAGAACAAGAAATGGCTAATAAAGAACTTGCAAACTCAGGGTATGCAAGTTCTTATAAAAAGCAATTACAAGATGAATATAATCAAATATGTAAAAGATTTTCATATTCTCAAAAATATGACGAATATTATAATTATATTTATAATGTTTTACCAGCTGAAAAAAATAAAAAATTATCTGCTGTTGCAGAAGAGTATAATACTGATTTGAAAAATTACCGAATTAAATATAATTTATAGAAGATTTTTAGGAGGAGAGAATGGCAAATATTGCAAGAACAGCTACTGATTTAGAAAGAAAATATAATTTTTCAGCTTTATTAGGGATGACAGAAAATGTTAAAATTAATGAAAAGTCTATTATAAGAGTAGAAAATGAATTGGCAAATATGCTTAATACTTTAATAATTAATTTAAAAGATGTATTAGAAAACCAGAGTGAAGTTTCACTCTGGTTTTTTGAGGGTATACCAACAACAAAAAACGAACCATATATAAATTGGAAAAATGTATCCGAACATTATGGAGATATTTATTATGACCAAGATTCTGGATATGTTTATCAATATTTTGAAAACGGTTGGGAGAGAAAAGAAGATTTTAATTTGATACAGGCTATGGCATTAACTAATGTTGAACTTGATACACTGACAGACCATGAAAGAAAAGTTTATTTCACCCAACCTATTCCACCATATTCATGTGGAGATTGGTGGATATTAGAAGATGGAACTTTAAAGATATGCCAGTTTGGTAAGGAAAATGGTAATTATGAAAAAGATGACTTTATAGTAAGCAGTAAATATGTTACAACTATTGCAACCAAAACAGATGATACTGTAACGGTATTAAAGGGAACAGTTACTAAAATCAGTGAAAATTATGTTAGTGTAGAAGATTTAGCAACTGGAGGAAAAACTGTAATTAATGGTGCCAATATAACAACTGGTCAAATTGATACTAATTATGTTGCAGTCGGAAATGGAAATGTTCAAATGAATGCTGATGGAATACAATTAAAAAATGGAGCAAAGGTTGTCGGAGAATATGGATTAATGAATACATATTTATTTGAAAATCCAAATGGATTTGATACTTGTGGATATGAAGCTATTGACACTAACGAATCTACGCAAGTAAAGATAAAAGGAATTAAAATATTGTTTAATTTGCCTGAGAAATTTAACATTGTTTCTGCTGAGGTGGTTTTACATCATGCTCCAACTTTCTGGGAGTGGAGTATCGGAACACCAGGATGTGCATGGGGATATTGTAGAAATTTAAGATTGTATAAAGCTAGTGATATAAATAATAAAAAATATCATGCTGGATATTTTTCTGAGTATTATGAAACTGACGATACAACATATGAAGAGATACTGAATGCATTTGGACAGGAAGGATGGACACCCACTGTTCCTACTGAGGCTAAACATGAAACAGAAGAAATAACTTCTATTGATATAAAAGATAAAGTTTCAAATGGCTTAAATGAATTATTTATTCGTGTTTCAAAAGATGAGGATGGATATGTTAATCCTAATTTTATTTGTGAAAGAACTGCATTTGTTAACGCAATGGTAAGAGTTGATGGTTATATGTCTTATGATTAGAAGGGAGATTGATTATGTTTAAGATAAAAGATGGTACAATACACTGTTCGCGAGGCGACACTGGAACGATTACATTAAAACTACCAATAACCGATGTAAACGATTATGTAAAATATAAGGATAATTCTCAAGCAATATATTGGTATGATAGTAAATCTAAAATATTATACGATTCAAATTATAATGAATCCTCTATTAATATTGAAACTTTAATAATGGTATGCTATCAATTTAAAATCGGGGATAAAATAAGTTTTAACATTTATGAGAAAAATGGGTATAATAAAGCTCCGTTACTAAAAAAAGAAATAATATTAAAAGAAGAGTCTACTAGTGTTGATATTTCTCTAACAGAACAAGATACGACTTTTGGAAAATCAGTAAATAAAGAAACTATATTTTGGTATGATATAACATTAAATGATAGTTTAACTGTTATTTGTTATAACGAAGATGGTGCTAGAGAATTTATAGAATATCCTGCGAAAGGAGATGAAGAATAATGGAAAACATAACTAGTAAAGGAGTAGTATTAGGAACTTTAATTGCTCAAGCTGGACCAAAAGGAGATAAAGGTGATACTGGTGAAAAAGGTTCTAAGGGTGAGGCTGGCTATTCTCCTATAAAAGGAGTTGATTATTTTACACAGGAAGATATAACAGAAATAAGAAAAAATATTGAAGGAGATTTGACTGGTGAGTATAATAGAAATTCAATAGAAAAAACAAATATTTTTAATGCTAATGCCGATTCCCAAATTGCTTCTTTTAATCTGAATGCTGAAAATAAAACTAAAGAGTATGACGATAATGCTTTGTCTAAGCTTGATGAATATAATTCTAATACTACTAAGAAAAGTATAAGTTTTGACGATAATTTTGAAGAAAAATTTTCTAATTTCAATAGTAATTGCGATGATAAAACAAAAGAATTTACTGATAATGCTAAAATATTAACGCAAGAATATAATGATAACACTACAAAACAAAAGAAATTATTTGATACTAATTTTATTCAAAAAATGGAAACATTTGACAATAATTCTGGAACGAAGTTTAATGAATTTAATACAAATTCAGAAGATAAATTATCAGAATACAATAAAAATAACACTGATAAAATGAAAGAGTTTAACGACAATTTTGATACAAAAACAAAAACATTTAATGATAATGCTCAAGATAAATTAGACGAATATAACAAGAATGATATTGTTAAAACTAATGCATATAATGCAAACGATAAAATCAAAACAGAAGCTTACAACAATAATACTGTATTAAAAGAAAAAGCTTACAATGATAATGCTGATATTAAAGTAAAAGATTACAATAATAATGCAGAAGAGAAAGAAAAAGAACTTGAAGATTTAGCAGAAGAGAAGATAAACGAGTACAATCAAGTTTCTGCCGAATTGACTACTAAAGTTGAGCAAGTTCAAGTCGAGAATGAATCGTTAAAAGCTGAAAATAAGCTGATTAAAGAGCAGATACCAAGTGCAAATGTGAGTGGAAATAATATACACATAGAGGATAGCGGAAGTTTGGATTTTGACTGGAAAATCAAGGGCGGACATAAGCAAGAGAGTAGAGAAGGGTATCAATTATTAAACCTACAAAGTGGAACACAAAATGGTGTTACATATTATGTAGATAGCGAAGGCTATTTTTATATTAGTGGAACTTGCACATCTGATAGAATTACACTTAATTTAAATGAAATTGTTTTAAACGGAACATATACATTTACAAATAAAAGTATAAGTGGTGAAGGAATAAATTGTGCTTTAAAAGATAATACATCTGAATATAAAAATATTTTTTTTACAAATAACAACAATGAAACTAAAGAAGTCCATACAATTTCAAAAGATTTGGTTTGTTATCTTACAAACGGTGCTATATACAATTTAAAAATAAAATTAATGCTTGTGAGTGGTAGTCAAGAAAAAGATATTGAATCTTACGGAGCATCACCTTCACCCGACTATACAAGCGAGATTGAAACGGTAGGAAGTAATGTAAACTTGTTAGAAAATACAGCAATTTCTCAAACAATAAACGGTATTGATTTTTTAGTACAAAAGGATAAAAGCGTAGTAGTAAATGGAACTGCAACAAATAATACAAGATTCATATTAAGTGATAACAATAAATTAAAAGCTGGAACATACACATTAAGTGGATGTGCAGAAGGTGGTTCATCTAGTAAATTTTATATAGATGTAGCATTGGTAGGAACTAAAATATACTTAATTGACGATGGGCGTTCGCAAACAGTTACATTAGATGATGATTTAGAGAATCTTACTTACAGAATTTATATTGTAAAAGGTGCAACTTTAAACAATGCTGTGTTTAAGCCAAAATTGGAAAAAGGCTCAACAGCAAAACCATACTCGCCATACGGAATGGGTAGTGTGGAAATGGATGTAGTAAATAAGAACTTATTTGATAGAAATAAATCATCGGACAATTTTTATTATAACTCAAGCGGTGAAAAACAAATGGACGGCACTAATAGATTTATAAATCAAGAACTGCCGCTTTCTTCTTCATATACAATATCATATAAAAACGCTGTAAATTCTACCTCACTTGCTTATGTGAGAGTGATTGAATATGACAAAAATAATACTTTTATAAAACATACATTACTTTCAAATAATAATAGTACTGTAAACATAGACAACAAAACAAATAAAGTAATAGCTTGTGTAGACTCTGGTCCAAACGCTTATTTTGAAGGTTTGCAAATAGCAAAAAGCTCAAAAATATCAGATATAGTTGAGCATAAACAGCAAACAGCAATAATGCCAATACAGCAAGAATTATTAGAAAATGACTATGTTGCAGATGTTGAACATCATGAGTGGGAGAAAGTTGTATTAGATGGAACAGAAAAGTGGAAAGAGGCCACAACAAATAACTTGAAAAGGTTTTTTTATGAGGTCAGTGTTAGAGGCATTGATAGTCTTAGTACAGTAAATTGTATTAGTAATTATTTTAAAGGTACATCGAGAAATAAGTTAGAATCTTCAAGTGGAGACGAGATATCAGTTTCAGATAAATTTTTGAATATTTTAAGCAAAAAGATAGAAACAAAAGAAGATTTCAAAGCTGGGCTTAAATCAAAATACGATGAAGGTAATCCCGTTATCGTTTATTACAAACTAGCAACACCAGTCGACTTAGAATTAACAGATGAGCAAAAAGCAGTACGAAATCAAAAACTATACACATACAAAAACATAACAAATATAAGTGTAAGTGATGAATTATCAAGTGTGGATGTAGAGTACAAAAAAGACCCAACCTTGGAGCATGACAAACTTCAAAGTCAAATAGATGAAATAAAGCAATTGCTAAGCACAACAGAAACAAGTGCGTTATTATTAGATAACTTACAAAAAAATGTAGAAAGTGAGGTGGAATAAATGATAGTAGAATTATTAAAGAAATTAATAGTAAAAAAGTACTACAAAGAAAAGACAGACATAGAGAACAAATTAAATGTATTTTATGCAATGAGTAAAATAAGTGACGAAGAATACAGCGAATTAACATTGCTAGTTGAAGATACATATGCAGAAATAGAAGCTACAGAAGTAGCAGAGGGAGAAGAATAATGCAAGATACAGATTTAATTGAAAAAGTAGCTCATATAGAGGAAAGAGCAAAATCAAATACCAAACGATTAGATGAACATGACAGTAGGATTGACAATCTCGAAAAAACATATTCTATAATGGAAAAAATGGATTATAGGATGGAGAATGTAGAGAACAATGTTTCAGAAATAAAGGAAGATATTCAAAAAAGTAAAGAGCAAAAACGGTATGAAATGGGATAAATTAATAGATTATTTATTCTATGCAGTACTTGCATTTGCTCTTTTTAAATTAGGATTAAAATAGGAGGAAGACTACTATGAAAGAAAATCAAAATAAAAATATATTGTTAATAATCATTTCTATATTGGTAGGTATATTAGGTGGATTTAGTTTCTATAATGTAAATAAAAATAAATCAGAAGACGAAATTATAGATAATGCTGTAAATGAAGTAAGAAATTATATAGAAAATAAGTCAAGTACAGAAATACCTCAATTAACATCAAATGATGAACAATCATTAGAGGTCCAAGAAACAGAATCAGAAGGATTTGAGGAACAGGGAGAAATTGCTTATAATGGTTCCGAAAAGGTGCCAGATGTTCAAATAGATGAATATGCGGGATTAACATATTATTCACAATTAGATAACAGGTGGCGTTACAACATATATTCTAGTATAAATAATAGTACTCAAACAATTGGAACATCAGGTTGTGGTCCAACAAGTGCTGCAATGGTAGTAAGTTCTATTAAGGGGAATATTACTCCAGATAAAATGGCAAGTTTGTACATGCAATATGGCTATCGTTCAGCAAATCAAGGAACTTATTGGTCGGCATTTAAGTGGACTGCTGATGTATTTGATATCGATTATAGTGAATGTTACAAACTAGACAATGCAATATCAAAACTACAAGATAATAATTATATAATTGTCAGTTGTAATCAAGGATTATTTACATATGGCGGACATTTTATAGTTTTAACAGGAGTCGAAGGAAACTATATAAAAATATATGACCCCTATTTGTATAATGGTAAATTTGATACTTCTAGTCGTCGAGGAAAAGCAACCATAAAAGGAAATACAGTATATGTATCAATAGAAAATTTTAGAACATATGCTAATTATAAAAAGTTTTTCTGTTTTAAAAATAATAGAACAGATATTAAAGAAAACACAACTACAACAGTCATATTAAACGATACTAAATCTAATATAAGTGAGGTAAATTATCAGGTTCAAATAACTGCCAATGGAGGTCTAAATATTAGAAAAGGAGCAAGTACATCGTATTCAAAAATTGGTGGATATGCAAAAGGGTCTATAGTAACTATCTTAGCAGAATCAAATGGATTTGGTAAGACTGATAAAGGTTGGATATCTTTAACCTATACAAGTAAAAATATTAATAAGTTGCTAATTGCCCAAACAGTTGGCTCAACAAAAAAACTGATTAGAGCTAGTATCTTATATAGTAATTCAGATTTAACAGGACATAGGTTCAACTATAAAGCAAATACAACAATAACAATACTGCAAAATATAAATGAAAATATAGATAAAGTTAAGGTCAATGCGACAGGTAGAATATTGTATATTAATAATAGTAATTATACAAATATAGTAATTTCAAAAGCAAAAAATACAACTAGAAAAATAAAAAAATGTATATTATACTCAAAATCAAATTTAAAAGGCAAAAGTTATCAATATAAGGAAAATACTACAGTAATAATTTTACAAAACATAAATTCACATATAGATAAAGTAAAAGTGAATCAGACTGGAAGAATATCATATATCAATACTAATAATTATAAATAAAAGAAGAGGTAGGTTGATTGATTTCAGCTTACCTCTTTTTTTATTTTATATTGTAATGAATATATTATAATACTAATTTTAAAAATTTCAATAGTTTTTAATTAAAATTAAGGGCTAGTTTATAGCACTAGTCCTTTAACCTGTTAAAATATTTATCATATTCTTTATTGTAAATTTCTTTAATATCCTTTTCTGATAATTTTTTATTAAACTCGTCTTTCATTATGTTTTCAATTTGCAATACTTTAAAACCAATTTCATTCATACATTCTTCATGAAACAAGTAAGAAATAAAAAATAATATAGCAGATATTAAAATTGATAAAATTTTAATATTTGTTTCAGTACTAGAAAAATTAACTATTAATATATTTGTTATTATTAAAAATATTAATATTTTATAAAAGTTTTTAGCAATTATCTTTTTCATTTATTATATCTCCTTCTAAATCATCTAACGCATGATTTGTAGCAGCTACTACAAAAGCACTAAAACTATATTTTGTACCTTTTATCGCTTTTTCAACTCTTTCTATTGTCCTATTTGGAAATCTAATTGCTTTTTGAGTTGATGAAGGTATTACTGGTAATTTGAATTTTGACATATGTAACATTCCTTTCCTATACCATTATATATTACAATATGCAATGCGTATATGGTGCATTTTGTATCCATATTTTGGTATACAACAATTTGTAGTATATCTTAAATATGTTATATATTCTCAATAAATTTATAAAAAATACTATTTAATTGATAAAATTATATAAATTCATTTACATGCTATTTATAATGTGTTATTATGAATGCATTATAATAATTATAGATAGGAGAAAATATGAATAAAAAAGAATTAATAAATTATTGTGTTGATATGTTTGCTAATGGAGATACAATTGTGAATATTGCAAAACAGACTGGTTTTTCGAGAACATATATTTCTAATCTTATCAAAAAAAACGAACAGTATAAAATTATTAAAAATACAAGAAAAATTAAAGTTTATAAAAGAAAAAATTACAAACAAATGACAATACATATTCCGACTGAATTTATTAAAGGTATTGGTATTTCAGAAGATAGAACAAAAGATGATTTTGTGAATGTTTTTTATGATACAACAAATAATCAAATTATAATCAAAAAGATATAGGGGATAGGCTTCTCTATATTTTTTTGATTTTATATTGCATTTACTCAGTAAATGTGCTATAATTTCTAACTGTTAGCATGAATATATAATTAAGGAGGTGGTTGTTATGTCACAAAAAATACCAAAGATTTTAGAAAAATACCTAAATTATTTAATAGCAATAAAAGGTTGTTCAAATAATACAGTAATTGCTTTTTCATCTGATTTAATGCAATTTTTTAACTTTGTAAAAGAATATAAAAGCATACCTGTTTTAATCAAAGACTTTACTGTATTTATTTTATTGCAGATACAAGAAGCAGATATTTTTGCTTTTCTGGTCTACTTAAATTACAATAAGGATAATAATCCTTACACTAGACAAAGAAAAGTTACTGCATTAAGGAGTTTTTATAAATGGATATTTTTAGTATATCCAAAAACTGTACACAACAGAAAAAATCCAACATATGGTTTAACTTCCATAAGAAAAATAGATAGATTACCTCAATATCTAACTTTAAATCAAGCAAAAGAAATTCAAAATATATTTAATTTATCAAATACTAGATTTCCAAAGAGAAATAATGCAATAGTTACTTTGTTCCTTTCTTCTGGAATAAGGCTATCAGAATTAATTAATATAAATATAGATGATATTGATTTTAAGCTCAATAGTATTATTATATTTCGGCAAAAATAACAAAGAAAGAATTGTTTATTTTAGTAATTATTGTAAAGAAAAAATGTTGGAATATTTAAGTACAAGAAATTCAAAAGATAATACTGCACTTTTTTTAAACAAATATGGAAACAGAATAGGAATTGACGCTGTTGAAGATATATGTAAAAAAGCTTACAAATTACTTAAATTAGATGAATCATGTTATACTACTCATACATTGAGACACACTGCTGCAACAATATTATATACATATGTAAAAGATGATATTTTACTGCTTAAAAATTTTTTAGGTCATTCCAGTTTGGCTAGTACTCAAATTTATACTCATTTAAATAGTCAAAAATTAAAAGAAGCAGTAGAAATGAATCCGTTAAATAATTATAGAAGAGGGGAATAGTGTTATGAATTTGGATTTTGATATTAATTCTATACATAATAATAAAATTGAGTTACTTGATTGTCAGGTTGATTTAATTTTAAGAAGTTTGGAATTTTATTGTTATACATATGAATTTATTTATCCCAGAACAAATAAATCAAAATCTACAGAAGAAAATCTTAGAATTTCATTGGTAACAGATACTTATCATCAAATTCTCGAACAGTTTAAAAAATCTAAAGAAGATAATTCAATTGATGAAAAAATTTATAAAATTTTATAAAAAGTATTGACACATGTGTTTACCATGTGTTATAACTTAATCAAGTTAATAGTGTTTTATTTTTTTGCGTTAGACTTTTATTAAATCAAAATATATTACAAAATAATAGGGGATATAAAAATCCTTATATTTATTAATATATAACATTGCATAAAATCAAAGTTTTGTGCAATAAGAGATAGGAGTAAAATATATAGACTATGATTATAGTCCTACCTAGTCATTTCAGTACTTTCAAGCCTTTGGCTTTAATATATTTACTTATTATATAATTATTTTATTTTGCATATTTAATATTATTTAATGTTATCCAATTACTTATATAAT
>CAKPKI010000050.1 GCA_934167135.1 uncultured Clostridia bacterium | reverse complement strand
GTCTAACATAACAAGCAAAGGATATTCCTTATCTATATTAGAAATAACCTCATCTAAAGAATATGTCTTTTCCTCATCAACTTCCATAACCACTCCTTGATGAAGACCATCTACCTTTCTATCCAAAAAAGAAACAGGAACATAATTAACCTTTACCTTCTTTTCCTTTAATAGCTTAATTATTTCATAATCCTTAAATTTTTCAGCTAAAAAAACCTTATTAATCTTTTCATTACTATTAAGTTTCTCTTTCAAAACATTCTTTCCATATATATACATTATTTCACCTCAATAAATTCTAATATATCATTAAGCCTCTTCTTATCCTTTAAATATAAATAACCAATAAGTGCCTCAAAACCAGTCGATTTCTTATAAGTAACAATATCAGTATTCTTTGGATGAATATTTCTTTTATAATTTCTTCCCCTTTTAACAACATCTATTTCATCTTCTGAATATTGATAATTTTTTTCCTCATCATTTTTATTTTCTGTAATGCTTTCTTCCGTAATTATATTTTTATCAGATTTATTGATAGATTTATTTACAACAACATACAACATGCATAGAAAAATTAAAATACTAATAAAAATTATCTTTTTATTTCTAAAAAAATTGTTCAAAAATATTCACCTCTTTTAAAATAATTTAAAACTTATTGAAATTTATCAAAAAATAGTTTATTATATTTATACATCAAATTAATAAGGAGATAACAAATGAAAAACAAAAAATTTATATTTATACTTTTCATCATATTAATATTACAATTATTTTTACCAAGTAATATCATACTTAATAGTTATGCAGATAATTCCAACACTAACAATAAAAGCCTTACACTATATTCCAAAGGTGCAGTATTAATGGAAACTTCAACAGGAAAAATATTATATGGAAAAAATGAAAATGAAAAATTATATCCAGCCAGTACCACAAAAATCTTAACAGCCATACTAGCAATAGAAAAATACAATTTAAATGATAAAATAGTAGCAAATAATTCAGCAATTATGGCAATTCCTTCTGGATACTCAAATGCAGCAATTCAACCAGGAGAAGCCTTAACTGTAAAAGAACTATTAGAATTATTTTTAATACATTCTGCAAATGAAGTTGGCTACATTTTTGCAGAAGATATATCTGGTAACATAGATAATTTTTCAAAATTAATGAATCAAAAAGCTACGGAAATCGGTTGTACAAATACTCATTTTACAAATCCTAGTGGAATTCACGATGCAGAGCATTACACTACAGCTTATGATATGGCACTTATTGCAAAATATTGTATGGAAAATAAAACATTTAGAAGTATTGTATCTATGCCATCTTGTACCATAGAACCTACAGACAAGTATGAAAAAAGATATTTCAAAAATACTAATGATTTACTTGATTCTAAAAGTAAATATTACTATGAAGGTGCAATTGGTATAAAAACTGGATTTACAACTCAAGCAAAGAATTGTTTAATTGCTGGTAGCAAGAAAAATAATATGGAATTAATCACTGTCGTACTTGGTGCAGAAGCTACTGATGATGGTAGAAGTGGTAGATATGTTGATACTATAAATTTATTTAACTATGGTTTTGATAATTATAAAATTCAACAAATTGCTACTGCAAATAAAGAAATAAAAAATTTGGTTGTTGAAAATGCTACAAAAGATTCACAAAATCTATCTTTAGTTTTAAAAGATAATATTACCGCATTAACACCATCAAATATTGATTTATCTAATATAAATTATTCAATTAATCTTAATAGTATTTCCGCTCCTATTTTGCAAGGAGATGTACTTGGAAAAATAACTTACAAAATTGATGATATTGAATATACTTCTGATTTAATAGCCAATAATGATGTAGAAGAAGCAAAACCTTTTATACCAATAATACTAATTGCTATATTAACTATAATTATTTTTATGATTATTTTTAAATTTTTATTACATAAAAAAAAGAAAAAAAATTATGATTCAATATATAGATTTAAATAATTTTTATTACGGAAGCTCTAAAATGAGCTTCCGTTTAATTTATTGATAGTCTTTTCCTATTATAATTGTAATATCTACATTACTTGAACTTACAGAACTTGATGAAACAGTTCCAACTCCTAATATATCTTTTATATTATCTGTGTATTTTGTATCTATATCTGATTTATTTATTATTGTTGTTCTTTCCGTACTCGTTGTATTTGTAGTTTTTGTTACTTTATAACCTTTTGCATTTAACGCTTTCTTTACGGCTGTTAATGTTGCAGATGAATCTGAACCATTTAATATTTCAACTTTAACCTTAGAAGCTTCGGTTTTACTTACATTAGAAGTATTAGTGGAAGTATTTTTACTTGTATTTGTTGATGTAGTATTTGTTGTATTTGTTGAACTTGTATTTGTATTAGTAGAATTTGTGTTAGATGTGCTATCACTTTCACTATCATTATTTGAATCATATAGTTCTTTTACCAATTCAGCTGTTTCTTTTTTGTCTGGTATAAAGAACCACAATGGATATGTTGGTGGACCATATGAACCTCCTGGAATTACTGCACTTTGTATATTATTTATATCAATATTAACTGCATATGGCACATAATCTTTTATTACTGATACTGATAAATTTGTTTCAACATATTCATATGCAATATCAATAATTTCTTTTATTTTAAGTATGTTTTTAGCATTTATTGTTTGTTTTACAGTTTCTATCATAAATTCTCTTTGAGTTCTCATTCTTCCATAATCATTTCCACCATATTCCTCTGGGTATGTTCCTAAATATTTACCAGTTTTTTTATCTAGGTTTCCATGTCTATATCTTAAAAGTTGTTCTGCCTTATCACCATTTAACTTTTGTTGTCCTTCTTTCAAATTAATGTGTAAGTCTTGGCTTGGGTCATCATACACCATATCTATTGGTACATAAAAATCAACCCCACCAATTACATCTACCAATTTTATAAGTGCTTGATTATCTATAACCATATAATACTTGATTTTTAATCCTGTTAATTCATTAACTTTTTCTAATGTTTTTTCTGGACTTTTTTGATATAATGCATTTATTTTATCTGAACCTGTTCCTGTTTTTGCATTTTTTCCAACAAATGTATCCCTTGGAATTGATAATAAAGAAGCTTTTTGATTTTTAGGATCATAAGTACCAACTATTATTGTGTCTGTTAATTTTCCCCCATTATCTGTGCTTACTCCCATTAACAGAACTTGTATTGGTTCTAAATTTTTTAAAGTTTCTTCATTATGTCCTACTAATGCTGATAATAGACCTTGAAGTCCTCCTCCATTTTTCTGTGTTTTATATGTTATTCCAATTGCTAATACCAATAAAATAATTACTAGTATTATTAATATTCTTTTTAATATTTTTGACTTTTTCTTATTTTTTTTGTTCTTCTTTTTGTCTTTACATTCTCTTTTGTTTTCATTCTTTTGAGTCATTTTCTCCTCCTCATTTCAGTATTGCAATTCTACTATACCAAACTTTTTAGTAATTTTCAACAACTATTCCATATTTTTAATAAATTTCACAAACTTTTCACATAATAAATACTCATTATTAAAACTTCTAAAGTTTAATAATGAGTATTTACTGGTATTAGAACATTATATTTAATAATATATTGTGTTCATAAAAGAATTTTGTTATATATGAACTTGATATCATCTCAGAAATTGTTGTATTCCCTGAAATAAATATTACAAAAAATACTATTGCTAATATAATATATATAATTAATAAAGCTTTAAATATACCATATACAACGCCACCAACTTCATTAAATTGTTTTATTAATGGCAATGATGTTATTACATCTGAAATGAATGTTAATAATATTAAAACCATCCTTGTTATAAAGAATATAGCCAATAAAACAATTACATTAGTAATTTTTACAGCTAATGTTTTGGCACTTTCATAAACTATCTCATTTTGTGTTTTATTTATAGCATTATCAACATATTTTTCTAAATAATCTATAACCCCAACATATTTAACTTCTCCTCCATTTGGAGTATCCGCAGAAAAATTTTCTATTATAGCATTTTCTATTTTTTTATCTATTCCTGTATTTTCAATTATTAAATTTGAAACTGGTTTATACAATATTAATGCTAATATTATTGAAGCTAAAACTGCAATCAGCCCAACAGCAAGCTTTACTAATCCTTTTTTATAACAAACGAAAATATTTAAAACAAATATTGCTACTATTATTATATCAAAAATTATTCCCATATTTTCTCTCTCCTTACATTAAAAATTTATAATTAAAATTTTATCTTTATATACTATCCCAACCAATGCATCTGTTAAAACAATGTCATTTATTTCTCTTTCTGATACATATTTTTTTAACAATATTCCATTTTTATCAATTATATGTAATTCTAACCCAAAATTTATAGCCATTTTATTAGCAGATGTTTTTATTGATTTTGCAATATTTTCTGTAATATATTGCCTCTTTTTTTGTGTCGATGGGTCTATTATCTGCACATTTGTATTTGCAGAATATCCTCCTGTATTAATTTCATCTATTAATGCAATTCTATTACTTAATTCTATTGACATGAATGATACCTGATTATCCTCAAATTTCACTAAATTTGTACTTGTTTTTTCTTTTAATTCTTCTATTCCATCACTATACATACATATTAATCTATTTTGTTCTTGATATTCTATATTTATTATTAATTTATCTGTTGGTGCATCATATTTATATAATATAGCCTCTTTAGGGTTTGTCTTGGCTAATTCAATAGATACAACTTGTATACTTGATTGAATTAATATTCCAGATAAATCAACTTCTGCGATTGCTAAATATTTACTATCTTGTGATATACATACATCAGCAACCCTCGCAGATACTAAATTTGTTTTAAAAATTTCGTTTCCGTCTTTATCAAATACATTTATAACTGACTTATAGCTTGTATTTGATACAACTGTTGAAACATATCCATTTTTACTAACATTTATTTGACTAATGTTTCCATCAATTTCATTTTCAAACAATTTTTCCTTGCCACATATCAAATAAAATTTTGAGCCATTTTTTTCGCATATTGCCATATATCTTCCAGAGGTTGTAAAAACAACTTCATTTAAGTCTAATTCTAATTTTCCAACTTGTGTTCCTAATTTATTATAAAATTCTAATTTTTTCTTTCTAAATATACATATATATTTTTCATATGCAAAAACTTGTGTATTTTCGTCCCCATCTAGGTCTATACTTTTGGCATTTTTTTCTGTTATTTCTTTTTTCCATATATTTTCATCACACCATTGTCTAAATTCAATATTATTATAATATACTATTATACTTACTACTAATGATATAAAAATAACACAAAAAGTTATTAATATAACAAGTTTTATAATCCTTATTTTTTTTCGATTCTGTAGCTCCTCAGCCCAAAAATCATTCATTCTTTTCTCCTTGTCTTTTGATATTTGCCTATATTATACCATAACCGTTATTTTTTGCAATACTTTTTTATGTAAGAAGTATGCATAAAATTTGTAGTATTCCTATATATCCAAAAGTTGGATATAATAAATTTACTAATTTTGAAAATCCCAAATTCGAAATTATCAAACTAGTTATACACATAAATACAACAATATGTGGATAACTAGTTCTGTTTTTACATATATTTTGTAAAAAACCTATCCCCAACGAAATTGCAGTAGTAAAAATAGATGCCAATATTATAAATGCATATGCAATTCTGTATTTAGGGAAAAATTTTCTTATAGCATAAACAACTGGCATTTCAAGTGAGGAAATATCTATATCTATTTTTATTAATAACATATAAATAAAAATAAACATAATAGACATTATCATCCCACAAAAAATTGATATATATTTTATATTGTTCTTTTTTGTAATTTGATTTTTTATAGATATTAAAGTTGGTATTAATAATACCATATTATAACTACTATATATTATACTACTTAATAGCCAGCCTTTTTTTGTTTCTAATAAATTTATATTTTCTCTTAAAGTTAGTAAATTCATCCCTCCAATAAAAATTATAAATATTAATAATATTGGTACAACCATTTCACTTACTTTTAGCACTCCTTTTACACTTGTAAAAAATATTATTCCAGTCAAAATCGCTAATATTAAACTTCCTATTAAATGATTCACTCCCATTTCTTGTTCAAAATATGCACCAAATCCCGCAATCATTATGTAAAAAGAAACTAATAATAATATATTTAATATTTTGCTTATTATATTTGTAATTTTTGAATTTTTAATAAATATTTTCAAAAATTCATCATAATTATTTATATTATTTTTATATATTAAATTTAAAGTTTTATAAATTATTATACTAATTAAAAAACATGTAATTAATATTCCTAATATTCCTAGATTACCATATGAATAAAAAAAAGAATATATCTCTTGACCAGATGCAAAACCCGCTCCTATTAATGCACCTATTATTAATAGAGTAATTATTAATACTTCTTTCATATACACCTCTCAATACCAGTATATTAATTGTAAAAAGTTTTATACTTAAAACTTTTAAAGAGATATCTAAATAGATATCTCTTTAATTTAAGCTTTTCTTCTTCTATAAATCCACACTACTATTCCAATAAATATTATAATTAAAGGTACTGTGAAAATTATTGTTTTAATAATTACACCTTCTTGATCTGAAACTGTATATGTTTCTGATTCATTTGTTTTTCTTATAACAATTGTATCATCTCTTTCTGCTAAATAAGAAATTGAATTTAATACAACATCCATATTGTTATATAATTCAGAAGCATATGTGTAATACTGTGCACCAATTGAAACTTGTACATCAGAAACAAATAATTCGTTTGAATATATTATTAATTGAGATGTTTTATCATCTGAAATTTCTTTTTTTGCATAAGCACCTATAATAGCACTTCCTTCATCTGTGTCTTCATCTGTTTTTGATGTTGATTTTGCATTAAAGTTTGTTCTTATAAATGCTTTATCACTTGTTGTAGCAATTGTTTCATATGTTACACCTAATTCTTTTAATTTATCATCATCTTCAACCTTGATTTTTCCAGCATTTATTGCACACATTTTTACTTTCATATCTAGTTTATCCATAAAACTTGCACTTACATCTTCGATTATCATATTAGGTGAATTTTGTAGCATCTTACTACCATCTTGTTCAAATACTGCTCCATATTCCATACTTACACCATATTGAGATAATATTGTGTCTAAATTTGGTGTATCTACATCTAGCATATTTTGAGATGAAAGCATTAATATTTTTCCACCATTATTAATATATTCTAATATTTTATCTTTTTCCAAATCTGATAAATCTTGTTTTAGAGTTGTTATAACTAAACAATCACAATCTGATGGAACTTCACCTTTTGTTAATATGTCTAGTAAATCCACATCATTAGATTCATCTTTTAAATCTGACATTAATCCTGATAAAGCTTGTTCTGGTTCATAATAAGTTTTACCTGATAATATATACACATGCGGTTTTTCATCAACTGTTACTTCTATAATTGCATTAGTCATAGCCTCTTCTGTTTTATCAATTTGTTTACGACTTGAATAATCATATGTATATAAATCACTTGTTGTTAAAGTTTTTTCTTTTTCACCTGATTTTATTACAATAAGACTATCTGTTTCTTTTATACTATATTTTGTTTGCAAATCTACTCTTGATGATAAGTCAGATATTTCTTCAACATTTATCTTTTTACTTATTGCAGGGTATTTATTTGCATATTCAATTACATAATTAGAACTGCTCATATTTATTAATTCAATTGTAACATCTTTGTCTAAATCTTTTATTTTATTCTTAGTTTCATCTGATAATGAATACAATTTTTTTGTTGTACAATCTATATCTTCTATATTTAATTTTGATACTCCCCAGTTTATAAGCACATAACAAGCAATTACTATTGCAACTAAAAGAAGTGTAGTTGTACCTTTTATTAACCATTTATTTTTAATAAAGCTAAGGAATTTTTTTCCTTTTTTCATGTCTTTATTTTTTTTCTCTTTTTTTACGCTCTTGTCTTTTTTTAGCTTTTTCAATTTTTTCCTCTCCCATCTATTTTACTAATTTTCTTCTTTGCATTACAATTATTGTAAATGCAATAAACATCATCATAAGTGTTAATGGTCCTACAACCTCACTTAGTGAAATTACTCCAGTTGGGAAGTTTTGATAATAACTCATTATTGAAATATCTGGTAATCCAATATCTAAATCTGGTGTAAATAATGTAATAATTAAAAACGCAATTGTTATTATTCCTGCTATTATTTGGTTTTCTGTTATACTTGAAGCAAACATTCCTACAGCAATTGCAGCACCACTAATTAGTAAAAATCCTAACATTGTTACTAACAATACTAATATACTTGGATTTCCAAAATAACACACTATTCCAAAATACATAAAAGATATTAAAAGTGCCATAACAATAACAGTCATAGCTGCTAAGAACTTTCCAAATACAACTCCAGTTATTCCTACCTGTGATGTTAATATCAATTGTTCTGTTCCATTTTTTCTTTCTTCTGCGAACATTCTCATTGTTAATATTGGAACTGCTATTATCAATCCATATAATGCTACATAAAAATATAATCCGCCTAAATCGACACTTCCACTTCCTACTGCTGTTAAATAGAAAAATACACTACATACTAGTAAAATTATTCCAATTACAACATATCCGATTGGAGATAAAAAGTAACTCTTCAACTCTTTTTTAAATACTGCCCACATTATTTTTGGCCTCCTTCTTCTTGTTTCTTATTCTTTTTATTTTTCTTTTTATTCTTTTTCTCTGTCTTCACTTCTTTTTCAGCTTTTTCAGAGTTTTTTTCTTGTTCTTTATTTTCTTTTTTTATTTCTATCTCTTCATTTTTAGTTTCAATTAATTGCATAAATGCATCTTCTAATGTAACATCTGATTTTTTCATTTCAAATATTGTAATTCCTTCTTTTGCAAAAGTTTCAAATATATTTTTTCTTAAATCTATCTCCGAATTTGCTGTTATCATATATTTTTTTGTTTTGTCTTCATTTTCTGCAATCATTTTTATCTCTTGTATATCTTCTAATTTTTCTTTTATTGTTTCCATCTTATTTTCAGGGTCTTCAACAGTAACATATATAGAATTGTCTTTTACAACTTTTCTTTCTAGATTTTCTGGTGTATCTATAGCTACTATTTTACCATTATTAATTATAATAACTCTATTACAAATTTGGCTAACTTCTGATAAGATATGAGAACTTAATATGACAGTATGATCTTTTCCTAATTGTTTTATTAGAGCCCTTATTTCCGTAACTTGTTTTGGGTCTAATCCAACAGTTGGTTCATCAAGGATTATAACTTTAGGATTACTTACTAAAGCACCAGCCATACTTACTCTTTGTTTATACCCTCTTGATAGATTTCTTGTTAATTTATTTTCTACATCTTGTAAGCCTGTTTCTTTTATAGCATTTTGCACCTTCTCTTTTTTTTCTTTTTTAGGTACTCCTTTTAATTCTGCCATATATGTTACAAACTCTTTAACAGTTAAATCACTATATAGTGGAACTCCCTCTGGCATATACCCTATTTGTCTTTTAGCTTTTCTAGGTTTTTTAGATATATCATATCCATCTACAACTATTTTTCCTGAAGTTGGTTCAATAAATCCTGTAATCATATTCATTGTTGTACTTTTACCAGCTCCATTTGGTCCTAAAAAACCTACAATTTCTCCTTCATCAATTTCAAAATTGATATTGTCTACGGCAGTAAAGCTTCCGTACTTTTTTGTAATGTTTTCAACTTGAATCACGAATTTTCTCCTCCTCATTTTTTGTTCTGTGCTCATATTACCATTTTCTTTACTGTTTGTAAAGTTTTTTCACTTAATTTTCACAAAATACATTACAGAACATGGAAAATTTTAAAAGTTATACATAAATATAAGACGAGTTCTTACATAAATTTGTAAAATCCCGCCTTTTATATTTTATTCAATTCCTAAATATTCATTATAAGAAACTTCTCTATCAATCAATTTATCCTCTTTTATATCTATAATTCTATTTGCTACAGTTTGAGTTAATTGGTGATCATGTGAAGTAAATAATATATTACCTTTAAATTTGCACATTCCATCATTAACAGATGTAATACTTTCCATATCTAAATGGTTTGTTGGTTCATCAAATATCAAGAAATTTGCTCCTGACAACATCATTTTTGCTAATACACATCTTACTTTTTCTCCTCCTGATATTACTTTTGCACCTTTTAGTGCCTCATCACCTGAAAATAGCATTCTTCCTAAAAATCCTCTAACATATGTTTCATCAGGGTCTTTTGAGTATTTTCTTAACCATTCTGTCAAATTTTCATCAGTATCAAATAAATAATTATTGTCTTTTGGGAAATAACTTTGAGTAATTGTTGTTCCCCAAATAAGTTCACCTTCATCTGGTTCCATCTCTCCTGCAATTATTTGGAATAATACTGTTTTGGCATTTTCATTGTCTGCTAAAAACGCTATTTTATCTCCTGTTTTTACTGTAAATGATATATTATCTAATATTTTTTCTCCATTTATTGTTTTAGAAATATTTTTTACTTGTAATATTTCTTTTCCTGGTTCTCTGTCTGGCTTAAAGTCCACATATGGATATTTTCTGTTTGATGGTTTTATTTCATCTAATTCAATTTTTTCTAATGTTTTCTTTCTTGATGTTGCTTGTTTTGATTTTGAAGCATTTGCACTAAATCTTGCAATAAAGTCTTGTAATTCTTTGATTTTTTCTTCTTTCTTTTTGTTTTGCTCTTTCATTTGTTTTAATGCTAATTGACTAGATTCATACCAGAAATCATAGTTTCCTGGATATACTTTTATTTTTCCAAAATCTACATCTGCAATATGTGTACATACTTTATTTAAGAAATATCTATCATGTGATACTACTATTACCGTATTTTCAAAGTTTATAAGGAATTCTTGCAACCAGTTTATGCTCTTTAAATCCAAGTCGTTTGTTGGCTCGTCCAATAATAATACATCTGGATTTCCAAACAATGCTTGTGCTAATAATACTTTTACTTTATCTCTGGCTTCTAATTCACTCATTAGCTTATAATGATTTTCTGGTATAATGCCTAAATCGTTTAATAACATTGCAGCATCTGATTCTGAATTCCATCCATCTAGTTCGGCAAATCTTTCCTCAAGTTTTGCGGCTTTCATTCCATCTTCTTCTGAAAAATCGGGTTTCATATATATTGCTTCTTTTTCTTTCATTATATCATATAGTTCTTTGTTTCCCATTATTACTGTGTCTATTAC
>CAKPKI010000049.1 GCA_934167135.1 uncultured Clostridia bacterium | reverse complement strand
GGAGTTGGATTTTCTTCATATGTTCCATATCCTCCTACTAGTGATATCAAATCATATTTATATGAATATTTTATACAATCTTCACTTACTTTTTGTCCATCTATGAAAACCTGTATTTTTGAGTTTGGTTCTGTTGATAATCTCCATCCTTCTATATGTATTCCATTTTTATCAAATATTGCATTATCTAAATTTGTATCTAAATGTGATGCGTATTTCACATTCGCTGTTGCTTTTCCTGTTATAGATAAAATAGCTATTATACTCAAAAATAACATAAAACAAAATATAATTTTAATTTTTAACTTCATTTTTATCACCTTCCTTTAATAAAAGTTTTTCTTTGTGGTCAAAAAATTTTAAACTATTTTTAATTCCACATACTCCTATTATAATAAAAAGTGGTAAATGATTTACAATATATCTTGCTCTTCCTTCAAAAAGTAGTAAAAATATAACTATTCCTATTATTGATAATTTTAAAATTGCAAAATTATCATCTTGTTTTTTATTATACGAAGATACCAAACCTATTATTATCAATATCCATAAAGTTTGCATTATATTAACTGTAACTGTTTGATATTTAACATCATCTTTATTAATTAGTTCTTGTATAAACTTTCCAATTTCACTATTGTTATAGTGTTCAGATGTCCAAAACATTCCTTCTTCTCCATAAAAAAATGTTCCATCAGATAATATCCAGTTTGCTTTATTATATAAAAACTTAATATATCCTTTTATTCCAAAGTCTTGCAGTCTTTTTTTAACGGTTCGTAAATTTTCCTTTTGTTTTTCATCTTTTCCTATTATGCCTTGAGTTGTAAGAGCATCATTTTCTGAATAACTACCATACAAAGTTTTATTTTTAGTTGGTAATGGGTTTCCACTTTCTGTTTGACTCATTCCCATCTTTAAAAAATGTGTAAATGACATTGAGTATTTTTCATAATCCTCATCACTAATTAATGAACCTAAATTTTTATTTTTTAAATAGCTGTATCCTGTATATGAAATTATACATCCAATTGCAAACATCGCTATAATTACCAAACTATATTTAATTTTTGTTTTATTTATTTGTAATAATTCTATAATAGCAATAGCAATCATCATTATAATAGCAGTTGGTTTTATAAAGAACCCTGTTACTACCAAAATTCCCTCTATTAGTGCTAATATATTTTTCTTTACAGGTTCTTTCTCCTCTTTAATTATAACATATGTATACATAATTGCAACAGGAAATACCATAGTAATTGTATCTGTATATGGTACAATAATATATGGTGAAAACAAAATTAGTGGTACAATAAATAATAATGAAAAATATGCACTTTTATTTCCTAGTAATTTTTTACACAAATAAAATGTCAATATTGCAGATATATCAATCATAACAATGTTAAATATAATCATACTAAAAAAAGCATTCTGTAAAGTAATTGTTGTAAATAAACCTGTAAATTTTAGTACATATTTGCTTATTAACAATATTCCAATATTATTAGAACAAACTGCAAAATAATGTGTATCAAAGTTTTCTCCATTTAATAAATTTACAGCTTGTCTAACAACTATTCCACAGTCCCATCCACAGTCAGCATATGTCAAATTTGCTAAAATTATTTGTATAACAAATATAGCTACCATTACTAGTCCAACTTGATATGTTTTAGGAAATTTATATTCAAATTTATTATGTTTATATAGTAAATAAATTATAAAATACATTATTATTGTTGATATAATCATTGTAAGTACACTATAATTAATCTGAGTTGTTCTATTAAATAATATAGTATTGACTAATATTATTAAAAAAAATATCGAAAACATTATAACCATAGTTTTAACTAATACATTTTTTAGACTAAGTTTGTTTTTTCGCTCTACCTTCTTCATATTTTCTATCATCTCTTTCTAGGTTTCATTCTATATATTTTATAGAACTTCCTCTACTTTCTGTAATGCTGCTTTAATAACTTTATCCATATCATAATATTTGTAATTTCCAAGTCTGCCTCCAAATATTACATTCTTTTCTTCTTCTGCTAATTTTTGATATTTTTCAAACAATTGATTATTTTTTTCATCATTAACAGGATAGTATGCCTCGTCACCTAATTTCCAATTCATTGGGTATTCTTTAGTTATAACTGTTCCTTTACATTTATTAAATTCAAAATGTTTATGTTCAATTATTCTAGTATATTCTTGATCATGGCTTGTATAATTTACAACTGCATTACCTTGATAATTATCTACATCTTTTAAAATCTCATTTTCAAATTTTAATGAACGCCATTCTAGATTTCCGTATTTATAGTCAAAGTATTCATCAATCATTCCTGTGTATAATATCTTATCGGCCATTTCATTATATTTATCTTTATTTTTTAAATAATCTACTCCTAATTCGACATCTGCATTTGCTAGCATCTTTTCTATTATTACATTATATCCTCCAACAGGAATTCCTTGATATCTATCATTAAAATAATTATTATCATATGTAAATCTTACTGGTAGTCTTTTTATAATAAATGCTGGTAGTTCTTTACAGTCTCTTCCCCATTGTTTTTCTGTATATTCCTTTATTAATTTAAAATATATGTCTTTTCCTATTAATGATATTGCTTGTTCTTCTAAATTCTTAGGTTCTGTTATATTAAATTCTGCTTTTTGTTCTTCTATTTTTTCTTGTGCTTCTTTAGGTGTTACAATTCCCCATAATTTGGAAAATGTATTCATATTAAATGGTAAGTTATAAATTTCTCCTTTATAATTTGCTATTGGTGAATTTACATAGTTGTTGAATTCTACAAATTGATTTACATAGTCCCATATTTCCTTATCACTTGTATGAAATATGTGTGCTCCATATTTATGTACATTTATATCATTTATTTTTTCACAGTAAATATTTCCACCTATATGATTTCTTCTGTCTATTACTAAACATTTTTTTCCTTTTTTGCTTGCTTCATATGCAAATGTTGCACCATATAATCCTGCTCCAACAATTAAATAATCAAATTTTTTCATGGCTATACCTCTCTTTTTATTATATTTTAATAATTTCAACATCTATATTCATTTCTTTAATTTGCTTATATACTTCTTTTACACTATTATCATCTATTGTACTAAAATGTGGAATTTCTTTTCCTATTGATCTATATTTACTTTCTGCTAAATTGTGTATTTTAAATATTTCAACTTTTATAGTGTGATACTTTTTTAATAGTTTTAGAATTTGTTCAATATTCTCTTTTTTCATTGTATATTCCTTTACAAGTGGTATTCTAAATGTTTTTATCTTATTTTTTGAAACTAAGCTTTTTATATTATTCATATATATTTCTATATCACCGTTTAATATTTCTTTGCATTTTTCTTTATTCAAGATTTTTATATCAACTATAAATTCATCTATATAATTTTCTACAATTTCTATCAACTGGTTTGGTACTTGTAATGCAGTTTCTACACAAATATTTATATCATCTTCTTTTAATTTCTTTAATAATGGTTCTAATTGTTTTGCCTGTAATAAAGGTTCTCCACCTGAAAATGTTACTCCACCATTATTTAATTGATAATATGGTTTGTCTTTTATTATTTCATTAAATAATTCTTCTACATTCATATCTTTACCAAAATAACCGTTTTCTTTTGTTTCTTCATTTTTATATGTTGTAAATTCATACTCTAAATTTTCTGGATTGGCACACCAAGGACACCTTAAATTACAACCTTTTAGAAATACAGTTGTTCTAATTCCAGGTCCATCATGCAAACTAAATCTTTGTATATTAGATATTCTTATTTTATTATTCATTATTAATATAGTCTCCTCTAATTACTATATTTTACCTTCATTCTTCAATGCTCTTTCTATTAGCAAATCTTTATAATTTTCTGGTAAATCATTGAAATATGCACTAAATCCCCATACTCTTACAATTAAATTTTCATATTCTTTGGGATTTGCTTTCGCTTTTATTAATATTTCACTACTTGTTACATTCATTTGCATTTGGAAAAATCCTAATTTTATACTTATCATTAAAAAATCAATCATTTTATCAAAATTATCTTCTATAAATGATGGTGTTATCATAAAATCTATAACATTTCCATTGAATCTATGATTATCATATTTCAATTTTGATGCAAATTGTATTAATTCTGTATAAGCTACAGCTGTTTTGTCAGATGATATATGAACTATAAATGCTTCTCCATTTTTTCTTCCATCAAATGAAGCATGTACTGCTCCTGATTCCATTATATATGTTGGTGCGCTTAAACCGAATTTCATTTTTCCACCTAATCTATTTGGAATTCCATCTAATAACTTATCAACATATCCTGTTATGTCATTTGCAAGTTGTATTATTTCTTCATTTTGAGTTCCATATCTTTCTGGCTGTTGTTTTAAAATTCTTACTAGTTCTTCTTGTCCTTCATAATTATTTTTACGCATTTCATTAAATTCACTTAATGTATATTTTTTCTCTTCAAATACTAATTTTTTGACATTATATATACTATTTACTGTATTTCCTAATGATACTGTTGTAAGACCATAATTATTGTATTTGGCTCCTCCCTGTGATATATCTGTTGTATTTTTATTACAATTATCTGTTAATAATGAAAGTAGTGGTGATTCTTCCCATAAAATTTTATTTATATCTTTCATATATTCTATAATATATTGTTTTAAATATAATTTGTATTTTTCAACAAACTCATTGTATGAAGAAATAGTTTCTAATTGTTCTGTATCAAGCATTTGATTTAATGGTTTTATAAATACAATTGAACTTATATTGTTTTGATCAATTGATTTTCCTGCCATTAGTGGTTCCCAACATGCTGATGTAACATAATTGTAAGCATCTTTTTCATCATACCCGAATTCAATTAATTTAGGTATGATTACATCATCATTTGAAAATAATGGACATCCTATTCCTGTTTGAATGCATCTTAATGCAAGTTCCATTAAGTCTCTTGGCATATTTTCTGTTACTCTTAATAATGCCTTTGGATCAGGTAATTGAAGTTCTTGTAAAACTTCTATAAATAAATATGTTAAGTCATTACAAAAATACTCTCCATTTTGTTCTTTACCACCAAGAATTATAATTTGCCCTGTATCTCCAATTAATCCACTACTCTTAAACCAATATTTTTTATGTAAGATTTTTATCATATCTTTTAATATTTCTTTTGCCTTCTCTTTAGTTAAGCCGTTGTTCTTTTTATCATATTCATAACTATTTTCTAGTATTTTATCTAATCTTCCAAATCCATTTAAATTATGACCAAGTTGCCATAACAATTGGTTATAAAACATTATTCTTTGTATTGATTCTTCAAATGTAATTGCTTTTTTATTTTCTATATTTTTCAAATATTGTATTGTTTTTTCTTTATCTTTTCTGTTGCTCTTTTCTATTGCCTTACATTCTCTTTCAATATATTCTTCTATTCCTTGTAACAATTCTTTTTGATTTTGTTTATATATTCCTTCAGACATTTCTTCATTTATCTTTTTCATATCTTCTAATGATGTTTCTAATATTTTAGAATAATCTATAGATATATTATCTATTATTCTCGTGCCTCTATTTGTTCTAAATCTTGTTTTATATATATCTATATTATAAACAAATCTATCATTTTCATCTAACTTAATATCCACTTTATTAAATAATTTTCTATTTTGCAATCCCGTAATATCTCTTTTATTAGGAGAATACAAATGTGGTAAGGCTTTTATTGCAAAAATTGCTGTTTTACTTATACTTTTATACTTTCTTTTATATCTAAATACTAACATTACAAATGAGAAAAGTGATTTATTTATATGTCTTATTACAAATTCTCTTAATTTTTGCATTTTATCTTCCCCCTGACCACATTAATTATTAATTCTGTTAAATCTTTTAAAAACTCATATTTCAATATAAGTAATACCACTATATAAACAATTCCACCAACAAATATTTCTATACATGTGTTTAATATACTTACAGGTAAGAAATTAGTTATTATTTTTACTACTATAAACATAATAATTGCACTAATAAAACATTTTATTGACAATTTTAACATTTCTGATATTTTATACTGTTCTTTAAAATATTTTAATTGATATATCAAAATTGCTGTTTCAGCAAGTGTTGATGCAATTGCTGCTCCAACTCCTCCCCAAAATGGAATTAATATACTATTAAATATAACATTTGTTATAGCTCCTATTACCACTGAAATTGTAAATGCATTTTGTTTTCCTATTTGTATCAAATATTGTATTCCTGTTATTCCATTTAGTCCTATTGCTATTAGTATTGGTGCTGTTGCTAATAATATTGGCGTTACACCATCAAATCCTTCACCATAGTACCATGGTACAAATTTAGATGATATTGCAAAAAATCCAAACATCATAGGTATAGTTAAAAACCATACAAAATTAATTGATATTCCTAAACATTTTTTAATTTCTTGCTTATCATTTTGTGCATATGAATTTGCTATTCTTGAATTCATTACAGTCTGCAACGCAGTTGTTATCATTAGTGCCGCTTTTACTACTTTTTGTGCCTGTTCATAATATCCTACTTCTACCATATCTTTTGTTATTACACCTATCATTGTTTTATCTAATACTGTATATATTTGAATTGCTATCTGTGGTAAAAATAATGATATTGCAGGTTTTATATGTTTTTTTAAATCTAATTTTTTTATACTTACTTTTTCTATATATTTAGGTAAATAAAACCATAATGTTGTATTTCCTATCAATTCTGCACCCACATAAATTGCAAAATATTTCCACAAATCATTTGGTGTTTTTATTACTGCAAAAATTAGTATTAAACTTAATAATTTAACAACTAAGTTTCTTACAACCGTTTTCTCAAATTCTTCTATCCCTTGGAACAACCAACTTATATCAAATAAATTTGCTACTAGCTGTATTAGTAATATTCTATAATATATTGCATATTCTCCCGTTCTTCCATATATCATATAAAATAATAACATTGATATGCTTAAAGTAATTGTTCTTATTATTATTAGTTCCCAAAATACTTTACTTCTTTCTGCTTTATTATCACCTTTATAAGCTGTTTCTCTTTGTCCATACATAGAAATTCCTAGCGTACCAAATAGTACAAAATATGTAACAATTGAAATTGTATATCCATATATTCCTATTGGCTCAGCACCTAATACTCTTGATAAATATGGCGTAGTTACCAATGGCAATAATATTGTTAACATTTGATAAATTAAATTATATATATAGTTTCTAGCAATACTTTTTTTCATATTATTTTTTTCTTCCTCTCTTATACATTGTATTTTATTGTATTCGCTATTTTCTTTGCTGTTACATCCCATGAGAATTCTTCTTTTACTTTCTTTTCTATATTTATTCCCATTTTTTTCATCTTTTCTTTATCATTTATTATTTTTTCTATTTTATCTTGAATTTCTTCTGTTTCAAAACCACATATATAACCAATATCTTCATTAGATATTATTTCTACAGTTCCTCCCATTGGCGTTGCAACAACAGCACATTTCATCATTCCAGCTTCTAGTATTGTTGTTGGCAATCCTTCTGAAAAATGTGATGGATTAACAAATATATTTGTTCTTCCTAATAATTTTAGTACTTCTTCATGTGAGACTTTTCCTAATATTTTTATATTTGCTACCTCTTTATTGTCTTGGATTATTTTTTCTAATATAGGTCCATCTCCTGCTAAATTTAATTCTAAATTATGATATTTTTTACTTAAATTTTTAAAAGCATCTATTAATCTTAATACACCTTTTTCTTCTATCATTCTTCCTGTGTACGTTATAACTGTTTTTCCTGTATCTTTATTAATATATTTACTATATTTTTCTATTTCGTCGGTATTAACAGAATTATAAAACACTCCTTTTGCTTCAATATCAAAGTGTTTTAACCATTCTGTACATCTTTTTGAAACTCCATAATAGTCTTTTATCCTTTTCTTTATGAAGTTTGTTAACTTATGCTCATATATTTCTCCAAAAAAATCTAATATTTTATTATTTACTGTAAAATGTGTACTTCCATGTTCAATTAAACATGCTGGTATATTATTTTTACTTACAAATTTTGCTGCAATATATGATGTTGTCCAAAATCTTGTCTGTATTATTGCTGAATTAATATTTTCATTTTTTACCATTTCGAGTAATTCTTTACATCTCTTATTTTGTTTATTTATTGGATATCGTTCTGAAACTATTTTATATGTAGGTAATCTTACTATTTTTGCATAATCTGTTTCTTCTATTTCTTTTAAATCTTTATTATATCTAGATGTGATGATTATAATTTTATATCCCATTTTTTTTAGCTTTAGCGCTAAATTATATGTATATCTTTCAACTCCACCTAAATGTGGCAAATAATATCCTGAAAATATAGCTATAGTTTGCATTTATTTTCTTCCTCTCTGTTTTTAATTTATCATTAAATATTGATTATATGGTCTTCTATCTGTATTATATACAGGCATTTTTTGAATTTTAAGCTCTTTGTGCTTTAAAAGCCAAACATTGAATAGTCTTTCTGACATGAATCCAAATAATCTTTTATTATAATCATCATAATTGCTTATATCCGTTCTTTTTTCTAACTCAAACAAAATGTCAAATAACCATTTGTAATATTCATCAAAAATTTCTTTTCTTGCAATAAACATATTACATATGTATAGAAATCTACTTTTAGAAAATTGTTCAAATGCTTCTACATAATCAGGATATTTTTCAGCTATAATTTTTCTACACTCGTCATAGTCCTTTTTTATATGTGTTTTTTCCCATGATTTTTCTGCATTATGTTTTATGATAAATGTTGAATTTGGAACTATTATGTCCTTATCTTTTAATATTTCTCTAATATCTTGTTCGCTTAATACATTTTCTAATTTATTATTTTTATGTTTTTTAAAGAAGTATCTACGATAATGAGTTAATCCTACTATATCTGATTTATCATTTTTCATTATCCAGTATGTTGCTGTTAATTCGCAAAAACTTTTATTCTTGTTGGATATATTATCTCCAATATCGTCTCTTTGATATCCAAAATCATCACTATTTAAAGCTGAGCCTACTCTTATTGGTTTATATATTTTTTCTTTTGGAAATTCAGCTTTTTTATGTGTTGCTACATATATAGTTATTTTTTCACTCATTTTTATCCCCCTTTTTAAATACAATTATTTTACTTAATAAATAGTTTGCTATAACTACTAATATTTGTGATAATATTTTTATTATTTTGTCATTAAGTTTTAATGTAGTTACTCCTATAAACATTATTATCATATCCATTAATAATGTTGCAACTCTTGAAGTTACAAATTTGCTAGCTTCTTTTATTTTATTTTTTTCTTTACTTTCAAATACAAATTTTCTATTAGTTATATAAGCAAATATAACTCCAGCAATCCAAGAGATTATATTTGCTATTTGTAATTGAAAGCCATCATTTGGATTTAAAAATGTATATACACTACCATAATATGTTCCTAATGAAACTATTGTTGTTAATACTCCAAATATTAAATAATTAATTATTTCTTTATATTTTATAGCTAATTCCTTTATTCTTTGCATAAATAGTCTACCTTTCATCTATTATTTTTTATCATGCTCTTTTAATGCTATATAATGATCTAAATCTTTTATTTTTTCATTTAATTGTGTAATATGCAGATTATCTATAAATACTTGTATTAGTAAAAATGCTATCATTATAAAAAATACAAAATTTACTGGTGATACAAATCCTAAAAGATTTGAAATCCATCCTACTGCATTTGCAAATATACTCATTAATATTAAAATAATACTTCCCAACATCCATGTTACTGCATTTTCTACTTTTAATTTAGATTGTTTTATTTTCATAACACATAATAAAAATGCTATAAATGAGCTTAATATTAAAATTATTCTTAATGTATTTGACATATTTCTCACCTCATATATTCTTTCTTGTTATTGATCTTATAAATACAATTGAAAATATCATGTTTATCATATATTTCATTGATTTTATTGGAGTCAAATAGCTTGTCCCAAATTCTCTTTCTTTCATTTCAACTTGCACTTCTTTGACTTTTAATCCTTTTTTCATCATATATACCAATGTATCTGGTTCTGGTGTTAAACTTGTATTTCTAATAAACTCCCAAATAGCTTTTTTATTATATGCTCTCATTCCTGATGTAGTGTCTTTTATAGTTTTTCCGGTTGTCAGTTTTATAAAGAAAGTTATAACTCTGCTTCCTAACATTCTAGCTGTTAATGGCTTTTTTTGTGTTGCAAATCTAGACCCAATAGCAATGTCTACATTGTTTTTTTCAATTTCTTTTACTAAATCTTTTAAGTGTTTTGCTTGATGTTGACCATCTCCATCGAATTGGATAGCTATATCATAATTGTTTTTATATGCATATTTCATTCCTAATTGTATTCCACTAGTTAAACCATAATTTATTGGTAATGATAACATATTAAAATTATTTTTTTCGCAAACTTCTTTGGTATTATCTTTTGAACAATCATTTATTACTATATAATCATAGTCTGTATTTTTAGTAACATCTTTTACTGTTCTTTCTATATTTTGAGCTTCATTATAAGCTGGTATTATTATTAAAACTTTCATTAAATAAATTCCTTTCATAATATTTTTATTAAATTTTACATATAGTTCCCACTAAATCCATAAATATTATCATTAATAGAACTGTACATATTAACATATTATTACATTGTTTTCTATTTTTGCTTACTATCATTAACATAATTGGTAATACTGGCAGAATATATCTTGTTTGATATCCTTTTATTCCTATCATTCCGATAGGAGTAAAATTTAAATATAGCATCAAACTTGTTGAAAAAAATACAGCAAAGAATGTTAATATTGATACTATTTTTACTCTTATAGTAGTTTCTCTATCAGAATCAGTTATCGCTACATATATTAAAAATATCAACTCTATAAAAAATATTTGCTTATAATATTTTCCAAAAAATTCAGTTTGATTCAATTGCATATACCAATCATAATTTAATAATGATTCCATAATATGGCTAAATAATACATTTACTATATTCATAGGGTTCTCTAATAGGAATTTAATCTGGCCTTTTCCATCAGTTTCTCCGCCTCTTACATCTGCTTTTCCATTTATCACCATGTTGTTTGCTTTATTTATTAAAAGTACTGTCAAAATTAATATAAGTCCAATTATTATAAATGACAATATTGGTACTATCTTTTTATTATTTTTCAATATCTTTTTTATTGGTAGAGTTAATATAAAAAAGATAACTGCAAAATATGCTAAATTTTTAGCTAATAAACATAGCCCAAATAATAAAACTAATATACATATTTGTTTAAGTTTTATTTTTTCGCAATTCTCATTTATTTTTAAGCAATATGC
>CAKPKI010000048.1 GCA_934167135.1 uncultured Clostridia bacterium | reverse complement strand
GAAGTAGATATGGAAAAGTGTAAAAAAAGGAATGCAGAACATTGCACAAAATCAAAGCTATTAGGTCATAAATGTAATATTTGATTCAATAAAATTAATAAAAACAAAAATAAAAAAGCGCAAAAAATAAAAAGAAATTAAATTCTTTTATTTTTTTGTGCTTTTTATTTTTTTATGATTAAAGGAGGAAATATGTTAGAAAAAAATTTAAAAATTATTAGAGAAAAGAAAGGCTATAGCAAAAGATATTTAGCCAAAATAAGCGGAATATCAAGAAAGACAATTGAAAATATTGAAAACAAAGATGCTAGTAATACAAAATTAAGCACTATTGAAGCATTGGCTAAAGCATTAGAAGTTGAAACAAAAGAATTATTAAAATAGAAAGAAGGTGAACTTATGAAAAAATACAGGATAGTTAATAAAGTACAATTTATAAAAGCTGTAAGCATAACAATTTTGGTAATTATAGAGTTACTAATGTTAATCAATAAAATACAAGTTTATGGAATATTATGGTTTTTCACAACGATGAAATAAGGGGGATTATATGAAGATAATATGTATAGCAAATATAATATTTGCTTTGATAATAGTATTTAATTTCGTAATATTAGCAAATCAGACTAATAAATTTGAAGAAATTGCAAAACAATATAAGAATTTTAACAAAATAAATATGAAAATACTTATAAAAATAAAGTTAATTATGGAAGAAAATTTAACAGCAGATGAAAAAGTTCAAAAAATAGAAAAAGTTATTCAATTCAATAACCACACCGAACTTGAATAACTCATCAAAAAACATAAATATATGATTTTCTAATTAATTATATCAAAAAGAGCTTAGAAAATCAAGAAAAAGAGAGTAAACAAATATGAATTGTATAAATTTTAGATTCAGAACAAAAGATTATCAAAAATATATTTATTGTGTAAAGAAGAAAAAGAAGATTCAATATAGTGATTGTAAAGAATGTAAATATAAAGAATATAAAACAGTTAAAGAAATAAAGAAAAAATCAAAAAAGCTGAAAAAATTAGAAGACAATAGATTTAGCATAATAACAGATAATTTAAGCGTTTGTTATATATGTAAAAAAAGCCCAAAAAACGATTTAAATGAAGTGTTTGAAGGCAGTAATAGACAAATGAGCATGAAATATGGACTAGTTATACCAGTATGCAGAGAGTGTCATCACAAATATGACTTAGATATTAAATTAAGAACTAAGTATATGCAAATGGCACAACTTATATTTGAAAGTAAATATAGTCATGAATTATTTATGAAAGAATTTAAGAAAAATTATGTAGGAGGAGAACAAAATGGATAAATTAGAATTAATCAAAGAAGCTTTAGAATTTGACTTGGAATATTGGGAAGAAAGAGAAAAAGAAAATTTCGATAATTCATTTTACAAAGGGACAGTATCAAGTTTAAGAGCATTAAAAGAAAAAATAAAAAATTTAATAGAATAATATTGATTAAAAAATAAAAAACAACCAGGGATAGACATATGTATATTAGTTTATCCCTTTTTAATTTTTACGAAAGGATAAATGAAATGACATACATAGAATTAATAAATGCTTTCGAGAAGTGGCTCGAAACTAATTATTTGCCAAGCAAAGCACAGTTGTTATGGTACAAGTTAATAAGACTATTTAACAAAGCTATGTGGAGTGAATGGATTACAGTAGATAACTACAGATTGATGGCACTCATAGATGTAAAACGCGAAGCAACTTTTATATCTTATAGAGATAAATTAATAGAAGCGGGGTTTTTTGAATATAAAAAAGGTAAAAAAGGAAGTCCAAACAGATATAAAATTTGTACTGTCAATTTTGAAAGTACAAATAGTAGTACAAGTAGTAGTGAAAACCGGAGTAGAAATAGTAGTAGATACCGCAGACATAATAGATAAAGACAAAGACATTTATATTATTTTATTTAATAAATATAAAAATAAAATAAAAAGCGGATTTAAAATCATTGAATCTATACAAGCTTGTCAAAATGAAAACAGTTTTCAAAAAATGGAAACAGATTCTCAAAATAAGCTTAGAAATGAATTAATGAAAATATTTTAGAAACGAGGTAAAACATATGAAAAGTAAAAAAATAGATATAGAAAAATATTTATCATCAGAGAGATACACAACGAGAAAAGAATTGGCTGAAAAAACAGGACTTAGTGATAGGAATATAAGAGAAAAAATAAGTGAATTAAAAAAAGAAAGAGTAGTGATTTATAGTAGCAGTAAAGCTGGTTATAGATTAGCAAAAGAATTAAAAAGTATAACTCAAAAAGAAAGAGAAGAAGAATTAAGCTTAGTAATACACAGTTTAAATGATTGCAAGTCAAGAACTAAACAGTTGAACAAACAAAAAAAGAATGTATATTGCATACATAAAAAAAGCTGAACAGATTATGCTTGAAGAAAATATGAATCACATACCTATAGCAGATTAGGAGAGAAAATATGCTGAAAATTTTAGATATAAAGTACAGAAAAGAGCCAATCAAGTATACAAAAGTGCAACATTTTGAAGAAAAAAATAATATTGTTAAAAGAAACAGTAAAAAACTATACGATTATTATGTTTGTGACTATTGTGGCTCAGAAATAAGATTAGATATAAAACAAGCTGAAAGAAGTGGAGGAATAGCAATATTACCAAATTCTTTAACTAAATGTGGAAATTTAAAAGTTGCATTATGCAATAAATGTATTAAAGAAGTACAAAGACAATTAGAAAGATAAAAAATGGAGGGAAAAATGGAAGAAATTAAAAAAGAATTATTAGAATTGGGATTTTGTTTAAATAGCAAAGGGATATTCTACTGGATTGAATTGATAAAATTAGCAAAAGAAAATCCAAAAATGGAAATTACAAAAATGTATAGAGTAGTTGCTAAAATGAACAATACTACATATACGAGAGTTGAGAAGAATTTAAGAGTAGCAATAGAACCAGCTAAAATTAATATACAGAAAAAGTATAACTATAACAATAAAATTAGTAATTTAACATTTTTGAATTTAGTAAAATATCAAATGATTTAAAAAAGGAGGAGAAGATTATGGCAGATGTAGCTGACAATGAGGAATTAATAGCAACAAGAAAATTACATGGATTGAATGATGGATTATTTGAAGACGAGAAAGTAAAAAGAAGAGAATTAAATGATTTAGAAGATTTTGCAGATTTATTGAGACCAGAGCAGCGATATTATACAAACATAATCAAAAAATTGGTTGAGAATGCTAGAAATAGAGTAGGAGAAAATGAATAGAGTTGTTAAATTCAGAGGAAAAAGCTTAGTCGACATAGGAAACATCCAAAAAGGTGATTGGGTATATGGCGGTATTGCTTATGATACAGATAGAGTTTGGATAGATATGGCGTATTATGGGCAAATATTAGTTGATACAGAAACAGTAGGACAATTTACTCGGATTATACGATAAAAATGGAAAAGAAATATATGAGGGAGATATAGTTGGTGATAATAAAATAAAATGGATTGTAAAATGGAATAAGCACAGAATGGGATTTAGCTTATATCCTACAACTGAACAATTATATGATGAAATGCCTATAAATGTAGGAAACAAATTAGGTTTTAAAATATTAGGCAATATATACGATAAGCCAGAGTTATTAGGAGTGAAAAGATATGAATAAAACAATAGAATTTGTTGGAGAAGTAATATGTATTATAGCAATACTTATATCTTTAACAGTAATAACAATAGTTAAAGATAAAAGAAAAACACAAATAAAATTATTAGAACAAAGCTTAGATGAGCAAATAGAAGAAAAGCAAGTATATATGAATATGCTTGAAGAAGAGAGGAGTAATACATAATGAAAGAAAAAACAGCAGATGAGATAGAAGATAAAAAAATAAAAATACAAATATTAGCAAATAAATTAATGTCACTATTGCAATTGGTTGATAGTTTTATGGAAAGTTTAACTGATGAAGATTATGAATTGCTAAAAGAAACTAGAGATTGTTTGCAAGATAAAATAAATTATGGAAATAGTGCTTTTGTTGTAATAATGGCATTAGGTGGAAATTATGACGATACAGAAGATAGAATGAAAATAAAGACATTAGATTGTTTAATAGATTTATTGAAAAGTAGAAAAGAATATAAAGAAGCGTTATTAAAACAACAAGAAGAACAAAAAACAGGCAAGAGGCTATCGATGTATTTAGAGCGATGGGAATGTTTTAGGAGGTGTTTTAAGTGAAAGAAAATAGTATAAAACAATCAATTTTCAGAATGTTGTGCAAAAATGATGTTTGTATTATGAATCCACGGATATGTAATAAGTACAAGAGGTTTAGCTGAAATTCAAAACATATCATACTACAAGGCTAGAAAATATTGTAAAGAATTAGAAAAAGAAGGCTTGATAGAATTTATTAGAGAATATATACCTACTCAATTTAGTTATGAAGGAGAGCTTGAAGGAGGTGCTTTTTGGAATATAGGTTGGAGAACAACTAAGAAAGCATTAGAAGATAAAATATGGAAGCAAGAAAAAGCGGAAGAAGAGAGAATAAGAAAAGAAGTTTGGGGTGATTAAGTGAAAGGAAATGGTATAGAAATGTCAACTGACATAGATTATGGAATGATATCTTTGGGAAAAAGAGGAAAATCAATTATAAAAATAGGAAATATGAAATTAGGTGGAGCAACAGTAGAAATAGAAGTTTCTACAAAATTTAATTGGTTGCAAAAGAAACTATGGAAATATTTATTGAATATTGACATTGAAGATATTGAGGAGGACGAGTAGTGGAAAAGAGTATAGAAGAAGACATAGAGATATTAGAAAAAAAATATAAAAAGTGTAAAAGAAAACGCAGATATGGCATTTTTTGAAAGTAATGAAGATTATTATTTTTTCAAAGCAGTTGAACATATTTTATCAGATTATAAAAGAGTATTAAAAGAGAATGAAATTCTGAAAGAAGAAAAGTTACAAGCTTGGGAAGAATGGAATAATTTAGAACAAGGAAGTTATGAAACAGAACAAAAATTAAAACAGCAAATTAAAGAATTACAAAAAGAGAATGAACAGCTAAGTACAGAAGTGAACAGCTTAAAAGGAAAACTAGATGAAATTAATAAAACTAATTTTACGATTATAAATTAAAGAGGTGAGGAATAAATGAACGAGGAAGAAAAGAAAGCTATGGTGAGAATAGTAGATACTTTTTATAGTGATAGTGATTTAGAAAAAATAATATTGTATAAGGATAGTATTAGAGATGTTAGAATATTATTAAATCTAATCGAAAAACTACAAAAAGAGAATGAAAAATTAAAAGAAGTAAGAAAGTGGTATTTTGAAAACACAATTAATAAAATATGTTCTCCTGAAATGCTAAATAAGATTCTAAGAGATGATTATATTTCGAAAAAAGAAGTAAAAGACAAGATAGAAAAAGAAATAAAATATCATGAAAAAAATATATTAGATATAGAAAACATAAAAGAAAAGACAATTAAGGAAGAAGCGGAAATCGAATTTAACAAATATGCAATAGTAGTTTTAAGTAAAATGTTGAACGAATTAATAAAAGAAAGGAAATGAATTATGGATGAGATAAAGAAAAAATTAAAAGAAATATCAGAAGATTTAAGAAGCATAAAGTGGGATTTTAAAATAGCAAATGATTATTTAGCAGAAACAGAGGATATGATTGCAAACATTCAAAATAAACAAGAAACGAATACAATAAAAGATATCAGTAATTTTAAAAGAGAATTAGAAAGAGAAGGCTTATATTCGAACAAACTAGATGAATTTATAGAAGGATATATGAGATATTATAATAATTAATTAAATGCAAATACTACACAAGAGGTGTAGTAAATGACAGATAAAGAAATAATAGAAAAATGGAAACAAGGACTAAGTAAAAACAAATTAGCAGAAATATACAGAAGAGAATACAATCAGCAAATAAAAATAATAAGAGCAACAACAAGACACAGGCATGATGGAAAATATATAAGCAATTATGAAGCACTATCAAAAGTAGAGAATGTAATATATAGATATTTGAAAGAAGGAAAAATATGATATTAGGGAAAAAGGATAAAAATATTATAATAAAACTACAATCAGAAAATTCGTTATTAAAAAGGTTGATGGAGGATTCAAATGAATAAAGAAAAATTAATCCAATATTGTGATTTAAAAAAAGAAATTGAAAATCTAAAAAAAAGAATTGAAAAAATATAAAAACAAAGTGAAATGGTTGCAGATGTAGTGCAAAATGGCTATAAAGGAAAAGCATATATTTATGGTTTTGATTATAAAAGAACCTATAAATTAGAGTTATTAAAGAATATTTTACAAGAAAGATATGACAAATTATTAGAAATGCAAATAAGCATAGAAAATTACATAAGCACTATTAAAAAAAGCGATATAAGACAAATATTTGAATATCGCTATATAGATGGAATGAATTGGTATCAAATTCAATGCATAATGGAATATAAACATGAAGATACAGCTAGAAAAAGACATGATAAATTTATAGATGAAAATTTATAAATTTTCCGATTTTTCCGTTTTTCATATGCTAAACTATTAGTAAGTCAAAGTATGATAAAAATATCAACACAAAAAAATATTAGACTTATTTTATATCAACAATACTAGAAAATATTGGTATAAATGCAAAACTACGAATACTCATAATTTCCCCTTATTTTTTATTTGATAAAGACCTTTCTAGTAGGTCTTTTGTTTTTTATATAATAGGAAAGTCATACTTTCCTATTATATAAAAAGCTACAATCGCTAGCCCTTTGAGATTTTCTCCTTTTGGTCGAAAACTCAAATCGTGCGAGAACAAATCAAAGAAAAATTTTCAATTTTTCTTATTTGTTCTATAAAATCACCAATTGTAAGTCCTTTGATGTTTTTATTTAGGGCAAGAATAAATCAAAGAAAAAAGTAGGAGTAAAAGAAAATAAAGTGAAACAAAACACTATAAAATAGGGAGATGATAACATGAAAAAACAAAAACACGCGGGTGGAAGACCACCTAAATATACTAAAGCTGATGTAATGCGACATAAAATAAACAAATATTTTGAAAGTTGTTTTGTACCGTCACGAGATAGAAGTGGCAAAATTTTAAGAGATGAGAAGCGGAAATGTTATAAAAACACAAGTAAGACCATATACCATATCAGGTTTGGCTGATGCATTGGATATGAGTAGGCAATCATTATTGAATTATAGTGAAAAAGATGAGTTTTTTGACACGATAACACGCGCGAAAAGAAAATGCGAAGTTTATACAGAGGAACAACTTTTTGATAAAAGTGGTGTTAACGGTGCAAAATTTAGCTTAGCAAATAATTTTGATGGTTGGAAAGAAAAACAAAAAATAGAACATTCTGGAAGCTTGAAACTGGAAGATGTATTATGAAATACACTCCAACTTTTTTAATTGAAAAAAGGAAAGAAAAGTGGAAAATTATAGAACCAGATAAAAAATTAGAAGAAGATAAAAGATTCAGGGAAGCAGTTTCTAATGAAATAATTGAAAATAAAGAATTTAGAGAAGAAATTATAAAATATCCTGAATATTTGATTGAACTGGAATTTGTTATAGTAGATAAAGAACAAAATACTGTTCCATTTTTCTTAAATGAGGTCCAAAAAACATTTATTGCTACTTTGAATCAAGCTAAAGATGATTTTAACAATAAGAAAATATTATCTGTTAAATTAAATGTTCTTAAAGGCAGACAACAAGGCTTTACTACTGTTATAACTGCATATCAATTAGCTTGTGCAATATTAAATAAAAACTTTTCAGGATATACTCTTTCAGATAAGGCTGATAATACTGAGGCTATATTTCAAAATAAAGCTAAGTTTCCTTACGACCAATTGCCAGATAAATTGAAACACACAGAAAAATATAACAATAGGAGACAATTACTTTTTGAAAAAACAAATAGTAATTGGAGTGTAGATACTGCAACTAAAGATGTTGGTAGGTCAAAGACGATTAATTTTTTTCACGGTTCAGAGTGTGCGTTTTGGAATGGCGGAATACAGAGTATACAAGCTGGTTTAGGAGAAGCATTAACCAAAAATTGTATACAAATATATGAAACAACCGCAAATGGTTTTAATGATTTTCAAAAATTATGGAATAGTGGCACTTGTATAAATTGTTTTTATGAATGGTGGCTTACTTACGAATACAGGATGAATTTTGAAACAGAAGAGATAAAAACAAAATTTCTAGATAACATAGAAAATAAAAATGAATGGATATATGAAAGACTAAAATGGTTAAAAAATAAAAACCTAGACAATGAACAATTATATTGGTATTTCAAGAAATATGAATCATATATTGATAAAAGACTGATAAAGCAAGAATATCCTTGCACTCCAGAAGAAGCTTTTTTGACCTCTGGACAATGTTATTTTAACTCTGAAAAACTAGTAAAAAGACTTCAAGAAGTAACAGAACCTATAAAAGTGGGATACTTTATGTATGAATTATATAACGAAAAGATAATGTCTTATAAGTGGATTGATGATGATAATGGTTATATAAAAATATATGAAGATGTAAAACAAAGAAATCCTTATGTAATTGGTGGAGATACTGCTGGAGAAGGTTCAGATAATTTTACAGGTCAAGTTTTAAATAACATTACAGGAAAACAAGTAGCAGTTTTGAAACAAAAATTTGGCGAAATAGAGTATACTAGACAAATGTATTGTTTGGGAATGTATTATAATGAAGCCTTAGAGGGAATTGAAACTAATTATAGTACATATCCTACAGTAAAATTGTCAGAAATGAAATATCCTAATATCTATATAAGAGATAAGAATCCAGATGATTATCGAGATGTCCTAGAAACAAAAATTGGTGTAAATACTAATAAAGCAACAAGACCTCATATGTTAGCAATTCTTCAAACTGTTGTAGTAGAAATGATAGAAAATATTAGCGATAGAGAAACATTAGAAGAAATGATTAATTTTATTGTCAATGCGAAACGGAAAAGCAGAAGCTCAGGAAGGATGTCATGATGATTTGGTAATGGGATTGGCTATTGCCCATTATATAAGACCTCAACAAAAATACACTTTATTGAATAATTTAAATGCAAATGAGAATTATAAAATTTTTTCTGACTATAAAGATTCAAAAATATATGATGAATATGGAGATAAAATAGAAATAATATAAAGGAGTAACAGAATGAATATTATTTATGTAATAATGCTAGTTTTTATGACTAGTTCTTTTTGTGTTTTAAGTTTCCTTATCGGCGTTTTAAGCTCTTTAGGAAGAAAAATAAATTTGAATCCTATAGAGAATTATAAGGAACACAAAGAAATAAAACAGCAAATAAAAATTAATGACTTGGAACAAAGACAAGTTGCAATTATGATGGAAAATATTGATAATTATGATGGTACACCAACTGGGCAGAAGGATATACCTAATGAATAACAAGGAGGAACACTATGGATTTTGAAAAAATAAAAGAAACAGATGTGTGGAATCTATATTCGCAAGCACAGATGTATGCTAGACAAACAAATATTTATGAGTCAACTGATAAAAATTTTAGAATGTATAACGGGGACCAATGGTCAGGATTAAAGATAAAAGGAATTGAACCTGTGCAATTGAATTTTATAAAACCTATCATTAATTATAAAATTGGAGCTATAAGTCAAAATTTATGGGCTATACACTATAGTGCTGAAAATATTGATATACCTGAATTTGTTGAAACATCAAGGAAAGCTTGTGAACTTTTAAATAAAAAAGCTGCAAAAATATGGGAAGCTACATATATGGATTACATGGTAAGACAAATATGTAAAATAGCAGCAATTAACGGTGAATGTCCCATATATGTTAATTATAATGAAAGTAAAAATATGCCTGAAATAGAAGTTCTAAACAAAACGGATATTTATTTTGGAAATGAAAATCATTCAGATATACAAAAACAACCATATATATTATTGAAAAAGAGAATGCCTGTATCTTTGGCTAAAGTTTTAGCAGAGGAAAATGGGGCTAATAAACAAGAAATTCAATATATACTTGGCGACCAAGAAACATTTGAAGAGGCTGGTGATTCTGCTAAAGAGGAAAAAGATAATATGGTCACAGTTGTATGGAAATTATGGAAAGAAAACAAAAATGTATATATGTCTATAGCAACAAGATATTGCAATATAAAAGAAAATGAAAATACAGGATTGTCACTATATCCAGTTACACACATGATATGGGAAGAAAAACAAGGGAGTGCAAGAGGTTCTGGCGAAATCACAGTAGGATTAATTGCTAACCAGATAGAAGTTAACAAAACATTAATGAGAAGAGCATTAGTTGCTAAAAATACCGCGTATCCTCAAAAAGTTGTAAATATAGATAAAATTCAGAATCCATCTGCTTTAAATGAAGTGGGTGGAATTATTAAAGTTAGTGGGATGGGGATACAAAATGTACAAGATGCATTTACTAATATAAACCCAGCTCAAATGAGTTCAGATGTTGAAAGATTACAACAAGACTTAATACAAACCTCAAGAGAACTTGCAAGTGCAAGTCAGGCTGCAAGTGGAGATGTTGACGCGGAGGAAGCTTCTGGTAGAGCAATATTGGCTGTTCAACAAGCTTCGCAACAACCATTAGTTGAACAATTAAGCATGGTAAAGAAAACTATTGAAGATATAGCAAGAATAGAGCTAGACATGATAAAAACTTACAATGAAGATGGATTGGAGATTGAAAATGAAGTACAAGATCCTATATCAGGGCAGACCATTACTCAATTTGAAAAAATAGAAGGAATAGTTCTAAAAGAATTGCAAGCAACTGTAAAAGTGGATGTTACTCCAAAATCTGCTTATGATAAATATGCACAAGAAAGAAGCATTGAAAATTTATTTATTAAAGGAATGTTCAATCCTCAAATGTTGGGACAATTAAAATTTTATTTAGAATGCCTTGATGATGATTCTGTAATGCCAAAACAAAAATTGTTAGAACAAGTTAATAAAGAGTTGGAAAAACAATCAAGAATAGCTGAAATACAAGCTCAAGGTCAACAATTGATTGCTCAACAACAGCAATTTTACAATATGGACCCAGAATCACAGGCAACTGCAATGATGAAACAGAAATTAATTAATCAAATTAAAGAAGACTATGCTTCTAGGCAAAACAGAGTTGAACAAGTTGAAGATGATTTAAAAAAAGAGAATAATCAAAAAGATGTTGATTAATATTATGCTCCAAAACATGTTTATGAGCGTATAAACTAATAGTCATGGAATTAATAGTCGACCAGACTTAAAATGAGGTGAATTAAATGGAAGATGAAAAAGAAATGTTAGATACAACTAACGAAACTGAAAATGTAGAAACTGAAACTACAGAAGAAATACAGGAAGATGTAAACACTAAAAATATTGAACAAGAAATTACAGAAGATTCAGAAAAAGAAGTGAAAACTTTTACTCAAGAAGAAATCAATAAAATGATGGAGGATAGAGTAAGAA
>CAKPKI010000047.1 GCA_934167135.1 uncultured Clostridia bacterium | reverse complement strand
AAGTTTGCAATTCTTTTTGCTACTTTTAATGTTGCCCATCCTATGACCATACATATAGCCCAAAGAATCGCACAAACAAGCTCACTTACTATTGATTTACCCAAAAGTAATGCTATAATCATTTTTATTATAATTAATAATAAAAATGCAGATGATGATACAATTCTAGTTTTAACAACACCTATCTTATCATGTTTTACTTTTATAATTGTAATAATAGTATATATTGAATATACTACTATTAAAACCAATATTGCTAAGTCTAAACTGCTATAAATATTTTTTAACATAATATAACTACCTCCTAGATGTCTCTGAAAGCAAGTTTTAGTAAAATACTCACAAATTAGTTAGTGAGTTATAAACAACAGGGTTTTATCAAAGCTATTATACAACATTTTTACATAAAAATCAAATTAATTAATTTTAATATACATAACTTGTCCATTCTTCATTATCAAAGAAATAATCTTTTCTTGCAAGTATTGGTCTTAAACCTTTTTCATATATTAAAAGCTCATCATTTTTCAATTCATCTTTTATAAAATCTGAATCTATACCTAATAATTCGCTAAAATACATAATATCTGATTTTATATTAGTTCCTAACAACATTTGTGTATCTATTGAATTCATTATATGATAATATTCTTTTCCATATATATCTTTTATGTTTTCTATGTTATTTGTCATCAGACTTATTGATAATTTTCTACATCTAGCGAATTCCACATTTCTTGCAAAATCGTAAATTTTTCCTAATCTTTCTACTTCATCTAACATTATATATATGTGTTCTTGTCCAACATCTCCAACTTTATATGTTGCTAAAAATTGGCTTATAAAAATATTGTTAAATTTCGCGTCTTCATTACGATTTCCATTTTGCATTAGAAATATAGCTGTTTTTCCATCTTTTAATTCTTCAAACTCAAATTCGTCAGAAATTTCACCATCTTCTTTTATTCCATTTATTACAAAAGATAGTTTTAATATCGCAGTAGAAACTATACTTTGATATGTTTTTTCAGGAAATGTTTTTAAAATAGTGTAATATTTATATGCTTTTGTATTTTCTTCAAATCTATCAAAATTTGCAAATAAATTTTCTTTTGGCAATCCTAATAATTTGAAACAAGTAAGTAAATCTTTTTTATCTTCATTTTCTATAACGTAATAAATTATTGTCTTCATTAAACTCTTAGAAGCATCATTCCAAAATTCGTCTTCTCCCTCACCAACTAACATATTAGCTAAGTTTTCTATATCATCATCTGATTTTATATGACTTAAAGGATTATATTGATATTTGTCTTCTTCATCAACATTATTTTCTATGTCTCTATTTTCATAGTTTAAAACCTTTATTTTATATCCATTATTTTTTAAGTATCTATGAGTTTTGTCGTATATCTCACCTAATGGATCTGATATAATATATGAACCTATCATTTTCAATATATTGGTAACTGTATATGCAGATGATTTTCCTGCACCACTTCCACCAACAATTAATGTGTTTACATTCCCTCTTTTATCTTCCGGTAATATGATGTCTTTTCCTAAAGTTAGTCCTCTTCCGTCTTTTGTTAGAATATTATACATTTTTTCTTTATTTTCAAACATTTCTTCCATAAAATTAATCCCTCCTATTTTTTCTAATACATAATAGTATTCATTTTTCCACTCTATAAAAAGATATTTCTTTCCATTGACTTTTTTATACTCATAACAGTTTACACTCTTTGGTTTTATAATATCTAATATATAATCTTTAGTATATTTAGCTATTACACTTTTCTTATTAATGTACGCTATTACTTCATTTTCTATTGGATTTATTGTAATTCTTTCGAGCTCAAAATCTTGATTTTTTTCTTGCTCTCTGTATTTAAATTTTTGATTTTTCTTTAGTAAGGCAATTGTCTTCCAAAAGCCTATTATTCTGTAATCCTTCTTATAGTATCCTTTAAATTTAAATGGCTTTTTAGCTTTTTTAACCTCCTCTCCCTTTGGGCTTGTACTATCTATGTCTTTAAGAATATTAATATTAGAAGTATATTGAATTATTTTTTCTTGATATTCTTCAATTTTATTCTTTACTAGCTTTTCGTCATATTTTTTTATCTCGTCTAATGAAAAACCTAGTTTTTTTAGATATAAAATCTGATTCATCTGTTTTATGTTTTCATCATCATAATATCTATATCCAGAATATTTATCAATATAGCAAGGCTTTAACAATTCTTTTTCTTCATAGAATCTTATTGTTTTTATTGTTACATCAAATATTTTTGCAAATTCTCCTATTTTTAACATTCTTTTCCTCCTAATTCAACTATACACCTAACCTTAAGGGGAGAGTCAATAGTTTTTTATTAATTAACTTAGTTGCGGGAATGAAAAAGTACTTTTCCCTTTTTATTATATATAGTATTTTTATAGTTTTTAATTTCGTTTTCATTTAAATTATTATATAATGTAACCGTTCTTTCTTTAGTATATGAATATAGACCATCAGGGAAATATGATACTGTATCAACGATAACTTTGTTATCATAAATATAATAATCTGAATCTGAACCATCCATATATGAATTGTAATCTTCATCTTTTCTTATATAATCATCAGGTATTATAAAATTTATTTTTAAATAATATTTTACTCCTAATAAAATGCTACAAATACTTATTATACTTATAGCTATAATCAATATAAATTTTTTCTTCCCAAGCAAAAATCCTTTATTATTTTCCATATATTTACTCCATTCCATATTTAATAGCAAAAAGATAGTTTCCTAGCAAAAGAAAACTATCAATCCACCAACCATTGCAAGTATAGCACCTAAAATTTTGAAGCCACTTGTAGCCTCATTTTGGTCACCAAACCCAAAAGCCTTTTTAGTAATAATTCTAGCATCATAAACCAAAATTACACCAGCTAATAAAATAAGCACACCTATTAATCTTCCAATTATTTGTAACATAATATCAACATCCTTTTCTCTGCCAATCGCTGTTTCTGTACCAGCAATAGCAATAATTTAAATTTCTATTCTCGAACTAAACTTCTCTTTTACCAAGTCATTTAGTTTTGCATTTTTCTCTTTTTCAAGTAATGGATCATCTTCCATAATTTTTAAAGCTAATCTTTGGACTTTTTTCAAAACTGCTATGTCTTCAAATAAATTAGCAATCTTGAACTCTGGAAGTCCATGTTGTTCCGTTCCGAAAAAGTCGCCTGAACCTCTAAGTTCCAAGTCTTTTTCAGAAATTATAAATCCATCATTTGTATCACACATTACTTTCATCCTTTGTCTTATTGTTTCGCTATTTCCTTCGTATTTTAAAATGCAATATGATTGATATTCGCCTCTTCCTACTCTTCCACGTAATTGGTGCAATTGTGCTAATCCAAATCTTTCTGCATTTTCTACTACCATAATACTTGCATTTGGTACATTAACTCCAACTTCTATTACAGTTGTTGCAATCAAAATTTGGATTTCACCATTTTTGAATCTTTCCATAATTTCATCTTTTTCTTTTGGTTTCATTTTTCCATATAAATATGCTACTTTATATTCACTAAATGTTTCTTTTTGATATTTTTCTGCAAGTTCAATTACTGATTGCAAGCCTTCCATATCCTCATTTTCTTCAACTAGTGGACATACTATATATGCCTGCCTGCCTTCTGTTATTTGTTTTCTTATAAAATTGTTTACTCTTTCTTCCATATTTTTTCTAACTGCATATGTTTCAATTTTCTTTCTGTTTGGTGGAAGTTCATCTATTATAGATATATCTAAATCTCCATACAATATTAATGCAAGCGTTCTTGGAATTGGTGTTGCAGACATTGCAATTACATCTGGATTTTTTCCTTTAGATGCTATAGTTCCTCTTTGTTTTACTCCAAAACGGTGTTGCTCATCTGTTACGACTAATCCCAAATTTTTGAATACTACATTTTCTTCTAATATCGCATGAGTTCCTATCAATATATCTATTTCTCCATTTTGTAATTTTTCTAATATCTCTGTCTTTTTCTTTTTAGTAACACTTGAAATTAATAACTCTACTCTTATTCCAAGTTCTTCTAATATTCCTTGAAAGCTTTCTAAATGCTGACTTGCAAGTATTGCTGTTGGTGCCATTATTGTTGCTTGATATCCTGATTTTACAGCTTTATATGCCGATATCATTGCTACTACTGTTTTTCCTGAACCAACATCTCCTTGTAGAAGTCTATTCATTGGCTTATTGCTTTCCATATCTCTATCAATTTCTTCTAATACTCGTAGTTGTGCTTTTGTCAATTTAAATGGCAAAATATTTATTACATCTGACATATATACATCTTTACTAAATTGTATTCCATCTGTTTCGTGTTCATAATTATTTTTTAATTTTAATAATGCTAATTGCATTGTAAGTAGCTCTTCAAATACTAGTCTTTCTCTTGCTTTATTAAAATCTGAAAATTCTACTGGAAAGTGTATTCTTTCAATTGTATTGTTTATATCCCATAAATTATTTTCTTTTAATATGTATTCTGGCAATGTTTCTGGCAATTGCTCTTTTACTTCTAAAAGTCCATTTTCTATGATTCTTCTTAGTGTTGTTTGCTTTAACTCATATGTTAATGGATAAATTGGAATGATTTTTCCTGTGTTTTTACTCTGATCAATTTCATCATATACAGGTGAATTCATTTCTAATCTTCCATTTTTGTTTGATATTTTCCCAAAAAATCTGTACATTCTTCCAGGTTGAAATTTGTCTCTTAAATACCCTTGATTGAACCATGTTATATAACATGTTCCGGTTTGGTCTTTTACAATTAGTCTGCTTATTGTCATTCTACCTTTATGCATTTCGCTGATTCGCCCTGTTGGCATTGCTTCTATTAAAACTTCTTCTTCATCTGTACATTCATATAAGTTTTTTGGCTTGCTTCTGTCTTCATAGTCTCTTGGATAGTATTCTATTAAGTCTTTTAATGTATATATTTTTAGTTTATTCAGTAGTTTTACCCTGCTTGGGCCTACTGTTTTTACATATTTTACATCTTTGTTTAGGTCCAACATCTCTACTCCTCTTCTTCCATATGTCTACATTTTACTATATAGATTTTCAAAAATCAACAAAATATAAGTACTTTGCAAAAAAATAGCCTAATTAATTTATGGAGTTTTTTAGATAATAAAATTCATATCATAAAGTGAGAGATTATTATTTACATAATATAGATTATGCAAAAGCCATTCAAACGAATGGCTTTTATCATAAAATTTTTGAGTAAAATCTTTTTTAGATATTAACTTATATGAAATATCCTTTTTATTTTATTTATAATTTTTTTTAACATTGTTTCTTTATGTTCTACTACTAATATAGTATTCTCATTGATATTTTCATTTTCAACATGATTATTAAATATATTATTAGGACTAAACTTTTTTTGTTTTTCTTGTTCTTCTTTCATTTCATTTAATTTTAATATTTGATTAATTTTTTGTTTTTCATCTTCTTTTGCAATATAATTCTTATATAAATTTATCAAGATTGCATCTGTCTTCCTTAGAGTTTTAGGCATAATCGGATTATATATATATATATAATTTTTATCCATATTATTTTTATAAAATTCAATTTTTTCTTCAGGAATTTTTATATAGTCTTCTTTTGGGATATGCTTTAATATTTCTAAAACTTCTACATAACTACAACTATATGTATTATTCAATGGCTTTACCCTCTCTTTCTTTTGTATTCTCAATCTGCTCAGCATTTAATACTTCTGTTTCCGTAACACCTTTTTCTAAGCCTCTCTTTAAAAAATTTTTCAAAGTTGAATCCACAATTTTTTCATCCATCATTCTCCTAAAAGAAACTTCATCATAATTTTGTCCATTAATTACATGTGGCAATACTTTTTTATCTATTCCTGTAATACTTCTTGTATTTTGCATATTAAAAATATCTTTTAAGTCACTATACAACCAATCTTCACTTGTTTGTTCTGGTGGAATACCTAAAAAACCATCTCTTATGAATACCGCTCTTGTCAAATCAACAGATTTATATTTTTCTCCATCTTTAACAATAATCCACGCATGTCCTAATTCACTTGTTCCATCAACTCCATATGCTTCAATTCCAGCTTTTTTCAAAAGAGGAACTAAATAATCAGTATAATCTTCGCAAACACCATTAATAATTAATCCATTATTAAATTCTGGTGGAAAATATTTTTTTGGCTCTAGAAGAAAGTCTATTAAAACTTTTGAAATATCATCATTAGCTTCATATTCATTTCCTTTAAAATTAAACTTTGTTTTTTTTCTTAACCCTTTCTCTATTTTTTTCATAACATCGTCTACGTTTTCAGCTACTAAATTCTCATTTTCTAAATGATTTTGTAACTCTGATGTTATATAACCTTTTAGTTTTTGTATAAATTCATTATAATTTTCACTATTTTCATCTCGTATTCTCAATATATTATTAAATATTTGTGATTCTCCTTGTGTAATTGAACGAGTAAAAGCAAACTCTTCATCACATTCAGCTCTCGTTTTATTCATGGCAATTTTTAAATCATTTGAGACTCCAGAAATCGTTCCTTGAGCGTAACCTCTTGCAAATAAATAAGCATAATTATATTTTACATTTTCTAGAAAATAGTTCATAATAAATTTTATTCTAGCCTCTATATCTTGCATTTTCTCTGCTTCCGCTAATAAATCTTCAACATTATCTATCATCTAAATATCTCTCCTTTGTCCTTTTTATTATGGTATTTACTATAAAATTATATTTTTCTCTTCTCTTATTAATCTCCAACTTACTCCAAAACAGCAATGTATAAAAATATTATCAATTCTTTAAAATACTATAATCTAATTTTTCTAATTTAAAATCTAATCCATCAGCACTCACAAGTTTAAACTGAATACCTTCAATTTCGCCTTGAACAGCATCATTTATAGAAGCACCATGCAAATGACCATAATAGCATCTTTTAACATTATACTTTTTCATAAGTTCCACAAACTTAGCTTCTTGCTCTAGTTCAATTTTTGCTTTTGTTATAGGCGGATAATGCATAAATACTATTACCTCTTTATCTTTTCCGAACTTATTCACGCCATCTTGTAAAGACAGCTCTAATCTAATAAGTTCTCTATTTATTAATTTTTCGTCAGCACCTTCATCTGTAATGCTCCAGCCCCTAGTACCACACAAAATTTTATTTTCAAATTCGTAACTATTATTATATAAAAAATCTATATTATTAAAGTTATTATCTTTTAAGAAATTTCTCATATTAGTCAAAGTTGTCCACCAATAGTCGTGATTACCTTTTAGCATTAACTTTTTTCCTGGCAAGCCATTTAGATATTCAAAATCTAATTTTGTATCTTCTAAATATGTTTCCCACGAAAAATCACCTGGCAAAACAACCAAGTCATCTTCTTTTACTTTTTCTATCCAATCTTTTCTTATTTTTTCTTCATGACCTGACCAATTATCTCCAAATATGTCCATTGGCTTAGGTACTCTAAATGATAAATGAAGGTCTGCTATTACAAATATTGACATATTATTTTTCCTTTTCTAATCTCCAATTTTTAAGTTTGGTACTGCATTTAGTGTATTTTCTGAAATATCTCCATTTAGATATCTATAATATCCAGCAGCTCCTATCATTGCTGCATTATCTGTGCAAAGTTTTAAATCTGGTTTGTATATTTTTATCCCATCTTGTTCAAGTTTTTCGAATTCACTTCTAATATGAGTATTTGCAGATACTCCACCTGCTAGTACGACTTTCTTGATTCCTGTTTGTTCTATTGCTTTTGTAATATTTTCTATTAACACTTCTGTTACAGCCTTTTCAAAACTCATACATAAATCTTCTTTGCTTATGTCTGGACTTTTATGATGTAAATTTATTACTGCAGTTTTTATTCCACTAAAACTAAAGTCTAAGTTCTCAAAATGTGTTTTTGGAAAGTCTATGCTTGGTTGACCTTGTTGTGCTAATTTATCAACTTTTGGTCCTCCTGGATACCCTAATCCAACAACTCTCGCAACTTTGTCAAAAGCCTCTCCTATTGCATCATCACGTGTTCTACCTAACACTTCCATATCACAATAATCTTTTACATATACTATTTGTGTATTTCCACCTGATGTTAACATACATAAAAATGGTGGTTCTAAATCTGGATGTGTTATGTAATTTGCAGCAATATGTCCTTCTAAATGATTTACTCCTACTAATGGTTTATTTAGTGCATATGCCCGTCCTCTTCCATATGATACTCCTACTAACAACGCTCCTACTAATCCTGGTCCATATGTCGGTGCAATTACATCTACATCTTCAAATTTCATATTTGCTTCTTCAATTGCTGTTTTAGCAACTCTTGATATTGCTTCTATATGATTTCTTGATGCAATCTCTGGAACAACCCCTCCATATTGCTCGTGAATTTTTATTTGTGTATCTATTATATTAGATAAAACTTCTCTACCGTTTTTTACAACAGCTACAGAAGTTTCATCACAACTTGATTCTATTCCTAAAACTATTATATCTTTTCTTGTCATTTATATTTCTCCTAATTTTATAATAATCCAAATATTCTCATTGCTAATCCTAATATTCCCTCAGTCATTGTATCTATAAGTGGTGAAATTAGTCTTCCCGCAATTCCTGTTATCCATATAATTAAAAATATAAAATAAAATATTTGTTGATTATCTATAAACCATATTTTTGCATTTCTTGGTAATATTGGTAAAAATATTTTTGAACCATCCAATGGTGGTAACGGTATTAAATTAAATACTCCAAGTCCTATATTCATTGTAATAATACTTGCTATTATTGCTATTATTATTGTTCCTACTTTATTTAGTAAGAATCCAGCTCCTGCAAATTTTATTATTGCACAATAAATTAGTGCAAATATTATTGCTGTAATAAAGTTCATTAATGGTCCTGCAAATGATACTATTGCATCTGCTTTTTCTACTGAAATATTTCTATTATAATTTCTTGGGTCTATTTCTACTGGCTTGCCCCATCCTATATGTGCAAATAATAACATTGCTAGTCCTAATGGATCAACATGGTCAAATGGGTTTAAGCTTAGTCTCCCTTGTCTTACAGGTGTATCATCTCCTAATTTATATGCTGCAAACGCATGACCAAATTCGTGTACTGTTATTGCTAATAACACTGCTGGTATTGATAATATCAAACTAAATATTCCACTTGTTCCATAACTCATTAATGATATTACTACCAATATTCCAATTATTATATATAATGTTCTTTTATCTATATTAAATCCAAACATATATGCTCCTATCTTCCCCTGAATTTTCTTTTATTATAATTCGTCTGTTTTAAATGATAGATAACCTTCATATAAATAGCTGTTATCAATACCTTTCATATATATTTCTCTATCATTTGTCTTATCTGTTAAAGCTTGCTTTAATAGTTCTTTAATTTCCGTATCTTTTATCGGACTACGTTCCATTGCAAGCAAATAATCAGTTTTATCAACCTTGCTCCAATCAACTACTAATTGAAGCTCTTTTTTTAATATTAGGTCTAACCAAATTCTTGTACTTCTTCCATTTCCTTCTCTAAATGGATGAGCAATATTCATTTCCACATATTTTTCTATTATTTCTTTATATGTTGATTGTGGCATTTTTTCAATATTTTTAATTGCTTCTTCAAGATAAGCAAGAGGGGTAAATCTAAAATTCCCCTTTGCTATATTTACTTTTCTTATTTCTCCCGCAAATTCATATACTTCTTCAAATAAATATTTATGAATTGCTTTTAAAGATTGAAATGTTCCTACTTCTAGTGTATTTAAATATTTTGTATCAAACATTTCTTTTGCTCTTTTTTTACTTATTCTTTCTTCTTCTCTTGCTAATTCTGCTGGATCAGTGATGTTTAATTTGTTTTCTAAAATCATCTTTTCCTCCATTAAGTTAAATTAGGTAACACACCTAATTAATTAACTTCTTCTGATACTTGTTCTATTGTTGATGTATATTCTGATAGTTTTTCGTCAAGTCTTTCTTGGCACTTCTTAAAAATTTCAACTAAAGGATTAATATTTTTTGTTGTTTGTGCTTCATATAGTGCTTCTCTATATTCTTTATTATATTCATCATCAATTGCAATAAGGTCAACAGAATTTTCTATACATTGTCTTAATATAATAAATCTACCAATTCTACCATTTCCATCTTGAAAAGGATGTATATGTTCAAATTTTTGATGAAAATCAGCTATAGCATAAATATCTTTTTTACTTTCCTTCCAATCTTCAAGTAAGTTAAACATACTATTTTCCACTAAATGTGGTTCACATAGTTTTAAATCTGTTTTTAGAAGTCTATTAGCATATTTTTTCCATTTTCCAATATTATCTATTTCCTCATCAACAGTTCCTTTTTTTAGTAACCTATGCCATTCCCATAATAAATATTTATCAAATGGTTCTTTTAGGGTATTAATAACATTATCAAATAATTCTAATGAATTTTTGGTTTCTATTACATCATCTAAAAAATGTTCACCGTTTAACTTGTCTTTGCTCTAGAAGATCTATTAAATTTTCTTTGCTAAAAGTACTTCCTTCCAGTTTGTTTGAATGATATAAGTATTCTACTTTTATTGCATCATATACTGAATTCTTTATTTTTGATAATTTTTGCATTGCTTCTATAGATATTTTCATTTTTTATCTCATTCCTTTCTCAAGGCAAACCATAACTGTATATTAATTTAATGGTTTCATTGTTGGGAATAGTAATACATCTCTAATTGATGCAGAATCTGTTAATAACATAACTAATCTATCGATTCCTATTCCAAGACCACCTGTTGGAGGCATACCATATTCAAGTGCTGTTATGAAATCATCATCCATCATATTTGCTTCTTCATCTCCAGCTTCTCTTGCTTCTGCTTGTTTTTTGAATCTTTCATATTGATCTATTGGGTCATTTAATTCTGAATATGCATTTCCATATTCTCTACCGCCAATAAATACTTCAAATCTTTCTGTTAATCTCTTGTCACTTGGTTTTCTCTTTGTTAATGGTGATACTTCTACTGGATAATCATATATAAATGTTGGTTGTACTAATGTTTCTTCTACAAATTCTTCAAAGAATGTATTTATTATATCTCCTCTTGTTTTTTTGATTGGATCTATTTCTACTTTCTTTTCTTCTGCAATTGCAAATGCTTGCTCATCTGTTTCGATTGTATTGAAGTCTACTCCTGTTACTTCTTTTATTGCTTCTATCATTGAAATTCTTTTCCATGGAGATTCTAAGTCCAAGTCTGTTCCTTGATAGTTTATTTTTGCTGTTCCTAATACTTTTTGTGCTACTGTTCTAAACATGTCTTCTGTTGTATCCATCATATCATGGTAATCTTCATATGCTGAATATAATTCTATATTCGTGAATTCTGGATTGTGTTTTATGTCCATTCCTTCGTTTCTGAACATTCTTCCCATTTCATATACTTTATCAAATCCACCTACGATTAGTCTCTTTAAGTATAGTTCATTTGCAATTCTTAAATACATATCTAAGTCTAATGTGTTGTGATGTGTTATAAATGGTCTTGCTGCTGCTC
>CAKPKI010000046.1 GCA_934167135.1 uncultured Clostridia bacterium | reverse complement strand
TCTATGTAATGCTAAAACTCTTCTATTAATTGCTTCACACATTTTTCGTATTTGTCTGTTTTTTCCTTCATGAATAGTTATTTCTAGTCTTGAAATGTTTTTTTCTGTGTCTGTTTTTAAAATTTTTACCTTTGCTGGTTTAGTTATATAATCATCTATTTTAACACCTTTTCTTAATTGTTGTACTTCATCAGATTGTACAATTCCTTTAACTGTTACTGTATAAGTTTTTTCTATCTCGTGCTTAGGGTGTGTTACTTTATATACAAAATCGCCATCATTTGTCAGTATTAAGGCTCCAGATGTATACATGTCAAGCCTTCCAACAGGAACAATTCTTTCTTTAACTTTTACTAAATCTAAAACTGTTTCTCTTCCAAATTGATCATCAGCAGTTGTTACATATCCAATCGGTTTATTTAGCAAAATATATACTAATTGGGTAACATTTTTTACTTCTTTTCCTTCAAATTTTATAATGTCTTTTTCAGGATTAATTTTTATTCCTAATTCTGAAACAGTTTTCCCATTTACTTGAACTTTTCCTTGTAATATGAATTCTTCGCATTTTCTTCTTGAGGCAACACCATTATTAGCCAAATATTTTTGTAATCTTTCTTCCATTCTCTTTCCTTTCTATTTTTAATTTTGGACTGGTTCTTTTTTATAAATCTCTGCATATTATATATTAATTCCTTTTACTTTTTTAAAAGGCTTTATATAGATTTTCTGGCAAGTAAGACTTGCCAGATTTTTATTATATTCTATTTTCAAGTTCATTAATTATCTTTTCAAAATATTCTGGAATTGGTGCTTCTAATTTCATATCTTTTTCTGTAATTGGATGTTTAAATTCTAAACATTTTGCATGTAAACATTGTCCAACAATTCCAAATTCATTTTTTCCATTAGAATATATATAATCTCCTATAACAGGATAACCTATATGTGCTAAATGTACACGTATTTGGTGTGTCCTCCCTGTTTCTATATTTATTTCTAATAATGTATATTTATCATATCTTTTTAATACTTTAAAATGTGTTACTGCATTTTTTCCATTTTTGGTTACTGTCATCTTTTTTCTGTCTGATATACTTCTACCTATTGGCATGTCTATTGTTGCTTCATTTTCTTTTACAATTCCTCTTACTAAAGCAATATAAGTCTTTTTTACTTCATGTCTTTTTATTTGCTCACTCATATTTACATGTGCCATATCGTTTTTTGCTACAATTAATAATCCTGATGTATCTTTGTCTAACCTATGAACTATTCCTGGTCTAATTTCCCCACCAATTCCAGATAAACTATCTTTACATTTTGCCATTATTGCATTAACTAATGTTCCATCTGGATTTCCATTTGCAGGATGTACTACCATTCCTTTAGGTTTATTTACTACTATGATGTCTTTGTCTTCATAAATAATATCTATTGGTATATCTTGTGGTTTTAGCTCTATTTCTTTAGCTTCTACGGTTTCTATTACAATTTTGTCCGCTTCTACAACTTTATATGAAACTTTTTGCTTTTTTCCATTTACTAATATATTGCCTTGCTCTATTTGCTTTTGTGCTAATGTTCTGGTCATATTGTCTTTTTTACTAGCCACATATACATCTAGTCTTTTTCCTTGTTCTTCTACATCTACTATATATTCTTCCATATATTCCTCCCTATTTTGTACGCTCATAAAAGACAAAATTGTCATCTTCTTTTAATAATTTATATCCTTCTAAGTTTCCATCTCTTATAACCATATTCATTTTTGAATCTTTATATAAAATTATATGTGTTATATTATATTTTTCAAAAATATCTTCAAACCATACATCTAAATTCGAACTATTTATAAAGTCCATAAAAATATCTCTGCCATTATTGTATTCAGGTGCATATAAATCACATCTTGAGTCTATAAATACTGGTATCTCTTTAAATAATAAATAACTTCCATAATTATATTCATTATATAATCTAACATCTTCTATATTTATATTGTTTTTCTCAAAATATTTTAAAATAAAATCACTCATTTCTACTGGATAAGTTTTTTCATCAATATATTTCGCTTTTATTTTTGGTTTTATAAAGTATAAACTTTGTATTAATACTAAAGCTACTATAACAAAACTTCCAAACCATGTAGTACATACTTCTATTAATTTTTCATCTATTTCTTCTTTGTCTTTTCCTATACCTTTATATATTAACCTATTTAATATTACAGAGCCCATAATTACAAATATTGTAGATTGTCTTTTTGAATATAACATTAAAAATATAAGCCCACCTAACATAAATAAGTCTGTTAATCTGATTTTTACATCTGTAAATGTTAATAATGCTATAAATATTATTAATACTGATAATATTGCTTCACAGTTTATTAATGTCATTGGTAAGTGTTCACTTATGTTTTGTGTTGTATTTCCTTCCATTGTTTTTATTAAATATGTGTATGGTGTTGTTCCTAGTAGTGTTAAAAGTCCTGTAAATGAACATATTAGCATTACTATAATAAGATATTTTGTTCCATTTCTTTTTTCTATTGATACTTTATATCCATTTTCTATGTTTTTTCCATATTTTTTTGCTATTTTTTCTTCTCCTATTGCAAATATGTATTCAGCTATGTATGGTAAGTATAAAACAAACATAAATGGCCAAACTGCAACATGTAAGTTTGCAATTGCTATTGATATTGCTATTAATCCTATTCCATATTTCTTTTCACTTTTATTTACTAACATTTCCATAAAGTATAATTGTATAGTGAATAGTATGAATGTTACTAATTGTGCCCTTGCAGTTATATAGTCTTTTAATAAATACATTGCTCCTATTGTTATTGCAAATGATAATACTTTGTTTTTGTTTAGTTTTGAGTTTACTTTGTATATCGAAATTCCTAAGATTATTGAGAATATACATGTTGATATATATATTCCTACCATGTCTCCAAATGAATATATTAAATATATTATTACATCATATAACCAGTGTGGATATGTGTATTCTAAGTTTTCGTGCCACGAAAATGGATCTACCATGTCTATTCCTCGTTCACCTATTATGTGTTCCCCTATTTTTATTGTGTAAAATGTGTCGTTTTGCAGTGTTTTTGGGGTTAAACTTATACAAAATATCGCAATTAATACTATTGCCATTATTTCAAAATAAATTTTTTTCTTTTTTTTCATATGTACCCTCCATTCATATAATGCCTTTATTATAACAATTTAAAATGTAAAAATCAACTATACAAGTACAAAGTCAAAAATCACATATAATAATTTTTTAGTATAATTACAATCTCCTATTATTCTGTAATGACAAAAATATTGAGGTAGAAATCATAAAATGATTATCTGCCTCATTTATTACTTTAATCTATTTAACTTGTGCATCTTCAAAATCAATTGAACATACATCTTCACCATCAATATTTATTATATATTTTACACTGTGTGGGTCATACTGATATTCTTTTTCAACCAATCCATCAAAAGTATAATCTGGTGAAATAACTTCTTGGCTTACACAATTTCCTTGTATATTTATTTCTTTATTTTTGGCATTTTCCATATCACTAAAATTTACTCCAAAATACTTTTCTTTGGCCATTTTATTATCACATTCTACTCTAACTGTTATTTTCTTTTCTGTACTATTTTCATTTACACAATAAATCCAAGCGGTTGCACTTGGTTGCAATAATCTATTATTATAAAACTCCTTGTATTCACTTTTTTCTTTAATCTCTTCAAATGTCTTATTATCATTTATATATTTTTCTGCAAGATATATTTTAATTCCATTTTTGTTAAATAATTTTTTTTCTGGTAAATCAAATTTCTTTGCTTTTTCTTTACAATCTGTTTTAATATTTATTATTTCATTATGCGAACTACTTTTATAATTATTTATTGAAACCTCTATTTTTATGTTGTTTAATGCTCCTAATCCCATTGCATTTATAAAATCTGAAGCCATTGAAATATCAGGCATACTAATCATCTCATTGGCACCTTTATCAATACTTTCAGAAGATGGATTAGATAATTTATAATCTGAAATTGTTATTTCTTCTATTTCAAATCTAATACTTTCAGAAGTTTTATTATAAACATATAAACTCTTTAAAGGAATTACATCATCTCGTACAGATACATAACCAAATACTTTATCTTTTTCTTCATCAGTATTTTCATCATCAGGTCTATATGTTGCTATTCTGATTTCATCATTTTCGTATACAATTCCATTGTTAGATTTATATTTTATATTTTCAATTTTTTCTTTATAATCTTCAATTTTTATACTATTTGAACTTTTCAAATTACTTCCTGTACCTTTTGTTTCATTATTTTTACCCAAAGCAATTACTAAAATAACAGTTAAACAAACAATAACAATTATTGCAGCTATTATTAATATTTTTGATTTTCTCTTTCCTTTTTCCATATCTTTATCCCCTGTTAATATATATTTATCAATGATTTTAGTGGCCACTAACTTAATCTTGACTTTTTTAATATAGCATATAATTATAAAAAAAACAATACCCAAAAAAATTTATATGTGGTAAAAAAATCTTACAAAAATCACCATTTATTATTCTGATATATTTGATGGATTATTTTAAATAATATTTGCTCAAATTCTTTTGAATACTTTACATATATTACTTACTTTCCTGTTGTATCTTGTATTATTTCATTTACCCAATTCATAAAAATATCCAAAAATTTCTCTGAATTTATAATTCTAAATACATTTATTCACTATTCCACAGCCAAATATTACTATTATATGTGTCATGCTATCCCTTTTGCCTGAACAATCTATTAAATCTATTATTTCTTCAAACTTTTCTGTTCAATACTTCCATCTTTCGTTCTTATTATATTGTCTCAAAAAAGTTTTAATTGGTCTCGCTTTTTTTATGGTAATTTTTGTAAGAAAAAAAATTTTACCAAAATTTATAGGACTAATTATAAGATTTTAATAATCTTATAATTAGTCCTTCTCTCCTGTTTTTAAACAGCTTCTTGGCTTTCTGCTTCTTCTTTATTTTCTGTTACTTCTTCATTTATTAGCTCTAAGCTACAAATTGATACTTCATATGCTACTTTTATTTCAGATGTTCCATCTTCATATTTTTTCTCATATTGTCTTGATTGAACTCTTCCTATTATTTTTACTTGTGATCCAACTTCTAAGTTTTGGCAGAATCTTGCATTTCTTCCCCATGCTATTGTTGGAATATAATCAGATTTATTATATGCTCTGTTTACAGCTAATAATAAGTCTGCAATTTCTCTTCCAAATGGTGTTTGTCTGTAAATTGGTTTTTTACATACAAAACCTATAAGTACAACTTCGTTTGTTGTTTCTTCTTTTCTAACTATGTCACTTTCTGTTTGTTCTTCTATTTCTTTAAGCTCTTCTACATCTTTAGCAAATACTGTTAATATTAATTTGTTTCTTTCATTTTCATAACTGTTATATGACCTAAATTGTCCTTTTATTAATAATTTATTTCCTTCTGTTAACATTTCGTCTGTTATTAATCTTTCAGATATTGTTATTGGTATAATATCTGAATTTCCACTTAAACGTGGTATTGATAAATTAAATGAGTAAAATTTCTCACCATAAATTTCGTGGCTGAATTTTTTTTCGCCTGTAACTTTTCCTACTAATGTTAAGTAGTTGTTTTCTAAATAATTTGTATCCAATTTTGTTTCCTCCTTATTTTCTTTATCAATTGTAAATTTCTCGTCTTGCTTTTTCTTTTTTAAAATTTTCTACAATTCTTATTATACTACATTTTTTTGCCTTTGTCTACATAAAAAGTTAATTTTTTCTAAATTTTTTTAGATTTTTCCAGTAATATTGGCATTTTTCTCTATTTTTTATATATTATGCAGTTCTTTTATTATAAATACTACTAATTTACTATGAACTTTTCTCGTATAATTTTCTGTTACTTTTATCTCTTTTTCTTGTTCTTCTACAATTTCATTTTTAAAATTCTTAATACTTCTTTGTAAACATACTAGTATTTTCTCATCATTTACACTAGATACTGTTATTGTAGATTTAGCATTAAAACCAAATGTTATTATTTTTACTGGATTTTCTATATTTATATATTTTAAACATTTTATTTCAATATCAGCATTAATAATCAAATAGTTTGCTTTTGATATTAAATTCTTCATATATTGATATTCATTTTCGTCTAAATTTATGTCTTCTATAATTACTAAATATTCAAAAAACACACTTTTTATATTTTTTATTGATTGTTTATTTATTTGTATTACTTCTACTTTTTCATTAGCCAGCTCCTTTTTTATGGACTGAATTTCTCTCTTTTTACCAATTATCCCCACTAATGCCATAGCATTCTCCTTTGTTGTCAGTATTTCCTAAACTGTGCTTTTTATACCTTGTATTAATTTAAGACTTGTGTACCATTATTGTTAATAGAATAATTATCTTTATATATCAAATCTGAAACTGTTGTTATTTGAAATCCATTGGATTTTATATTTTTTATTAACATATCTAAACTGTCTGCTGTATGTTTTGTTCCATTATGACTTAATATTATTGATCCCCCATCTAATTTGCTTTTTAGCCTGTTCCACATTTCTTCTCCTGTTAATCCATTGTAATCTAATGTATCTAAATTCCATTGTATAGGATAAAATCCATTTTGCTGTGCCGTTTTTATAACTGTATTATTGTATTCTCCATATGGTACCCTATATAAATTTGTTCTGTACCCTGTTATTTTTTCTATTTTGTCTACACTTAACTTTATTTCTTCTAAATTTTTTTCGGCTGATAAGTTGTTTACATGTGGATGTGTATTGCTATGGCTTCCTATTTCATGTCCCGCTTCATATATTTTCTTTACTGCTTCTGGATATTTGTCTACCCATTCTCCTACCATAAAAAATGTTATATGTACATCATTATTTTTTAATGTTTCTAAAATATTGTCTATATCATCGGCATTCCAGTCGCAATTTCTTTTGTGATAGATTTTACTGAAAACTAAAAGCACATTTTATCTACTTAACACTATAATGTATATGTCTCTACATATAATTTATTACTACAAATAAACCATCGCCACAATTTTTAATTTTGTGCCGATGGTTATATACATAATTTAATTTATGATTTGCTTAATATTTTTATCAAATATTACATTTTTTTAATATATGTATTATTTTTTATTTAAATATACTCGTAAAATAAACATTATAATTTGAATTACCCAATATATTGTGTCCTTCTAGTTCAATAGCATACCCTAAAGATACATATTTTCCGTTTATTCCACCATCCAAACTTGGAGCAACATTAATTCCTATAACAATCGGTATATTTATTAATGTAGAAAACAAATTAATAATAAATATAATTGCCCAAATAATAATAGCAACCTTAAAAATATTTTTCTTTGGTTTTTTTAGTTTGAAATGATTAATTATCCAGCTTAGTAAAAATAATACAATAAATAATATTATAATTACACATATACTCATAATTAACTCTCCTCTAGAAAAATATACTATACTCTCCCCATTATATTCTAATGTTTTTGGTTCCATATTCTTCTCCTTTCTCACATTATTAAAATAGATTCTTACTATTATTTCCATTTATTTCTTTATTACTTTTCATTTCATCTTTCAAATACTCATAAACACAGCTTGAAGACTCATTTAATACATTTCTATTATACTATAAACTATCGTGTTTTTTCAATAATTTTTAATGTTCTAACTTTCTAAAAGTTACAGCTAATAGTTTTGATAAAATTTTGTATCACAATTTTATTGCATAAATATATACTACACTATTAATATCAATATTATTATACAATCTCTAGCAATTCTTTCATTGATTTTATTTTATAATCTGGTTCCATTAACACTTCTTCTTTCTTCTTCCATTGATTATCTATATTTTGTTCAAACCAAACTGTTTTTACTCCTAAAATCTTAACTCCTAATAAATCTTCTAATAGTTCATCACTAACAAAAGCTATTTGATTGTATTCTTTTTTTGGAATACCTTCAAAAGCTTTCATATATACTTTTAAATTAGGTTTTCTTTCTCTAACTTTTTCAGAAATAATTATTTTTTTAAAATATTTTTTTATATCTTCGCGTTCTAAAATATATTCAACATTTCTAATTGAATTATTACTTATAATACCTAGATAATATCCCTTTTCATATAAGTTAATTATAGTATTTCTTGTTTCTTCATCTAAAATATGAGATTCTAATAATAGCATATCAATTTCTTCTAAATCTTCTTTTGATATATTTAATATTAATGACAATTCTTCATATATTTCTTTTTCTGTAATTTCTCCTAGTGAATTTAAAATTTGGTAATTTTTCCATTTCCTAAATATATCATCCCATTTTAAATTATATTTTTCTAATATTTTATTTATTTTATTATCAACATTTTCAAATTTGCTAATTAAAGTATATCCCCAATCAAAAAATATATATTTATATTTCATACTATCTTTCTTCTCCTTTATCTTTTATATTTTGTATTTCTTCTATAATTATATGTTTAAAAAATTTTTGGTAGATTTATTTTTTCTATCACAAAAGCAATTGTTACCAGTCGAAATTACAATTACGATATATTTTTATAATGATTATTTATTGACTCTAATGGTTTTAGTTCTCTTTTTAAAGTCACTTCTTCTCTAACAGATAATGCCACTTGTATATATATATTCGTCATCTGTTTCTACTACAAAATCAAACTCTTTTTCATAATTGTTTACCCTTTATATCAAACCTATTTCCTTTGTATAACACATAACTTTCTAATAAACTATTAATATATTCTTCAACTGTATGAACAGAATTCTTCCTTCCATATATGAATTAAGTTTATTCATATATTGTTCACGATATATAATCTTTTTCATTTTCATCACCTAGTTATATAATAATTATTTGGGGGTTGCTTGTCAAGTTTTTGCTTATTTGAGCAAAAGCTTTTGTTTTTATCGTGATTTTTGCTCATTTCACAAAACAAACTTGTAATTAATTTTTATATTATTCTTGTCCATTATTTCAACGCTATTTACTAAATTTAAAATAATATTCCTATCAATCTTTTCAAAACTTATAATTTCTTTTATATATTTTTTTAATTCTTTTTCTCTCCTATTTTCATAATCTTGTAGTTTTAAATTTAATCTTTTATTTTCCTGTTCTAATTCCTGTTGTTCTTTTTTGTAGTTTTCTGAATATGATATAAACTGCTTAATATCAATTATACCATTAACTCTATCTTCATATAAAGTTTCCAATATCTTAATCATTTTCTTTATTCTATTATTATTTTCTGAAATACTTTTTTCAATTTTCTTTTTTTCATTGTTAATATTACTTTTATCAATTGAATTTATTAAACTTTCTTTATCTATTTTTTCTTGTAGAATGTTTCTTAAATCTTGTACTACAAATTCATTTAAAGTGCTTTCTCTTATTGCTATTCTTTTGCAATAATCTTTTCCATATCTATTATACATACTACAGATTGCTACCATATCATTTTTTAATCCGCTCTGCATTTGATATGTATATTTGTTATTACATCGCGGACAATATAATAGTCCTGATAATAAATGTTCTTTATTTTCTTTTTTATGTATATTATGTGCTTTTCTTTTTAAGATGTCTTGTGCGAGCTCAAAAGTTTTTTTATCAATTATTGCTTCATGAGCGTTTTCTTTAATTAAATATTCTGATTTTGGAAGTAGTCTATATTTTTTTACTTTATAACTTACCATTTCACCTTTATGTTGTATTAAGTTTCCTATATATACTTTATTTGTTAATATTGATTTTATTGTGTTATGCCCCCATAAACCAGATATGGTCTTGCAATGATAGTTACAATTTTGCTGTTTATATATAGATGGACATGGTATTTTTCTTTCATTTAACCTATGTGCTATATATGTTAATCCATTTCCACTTACATATTCATTAAATATGTATTTTACTATTTCTGCAACTTTTTCATCTACTACTAATTTTGTAATATCACTTGGATTTTTTTTATACCCGTATGGTGCAAATGCACCTATAAATTCACCTTTTTCTGCTTTTGTTCTTTTTACAGTTCTTACTTTTTTAGAAATATCTTTTGCATACATATCATTTACAACAGACATAAAAGGTCCAATATCATTATTACTATTTTTAGAAAATGTGTCTATTCCGTCATTTACAGAAATGTATCTTACATTTTTAGATGGAAAATATTTTTCTAGATAATAACCTGTATCTATGTAATCTCTTCCTAAACGCGATAAATCCTTGGTTATTACCATATCTATTTTGCCTTGTTCAATATCTTTTTTTAATTTTATAAATGATGGTCTATTAAAGTTTGTTCCTGTAAATCCATCATCTATGTATATATCTGTTAATATCCAATTTTTTTGTTTTGAAACATATTTTGTTAAAAATTCTTTTTGATTTATAATACTTTCTGATGTTCCGACTTCCTTCATCATCTCTTGAAAGTCTTAAATAAAGTCCGTACTTTGTATGTCTGCTCATCTAATGTGTTTGTACTTAAACTCATTTGTTTTCATCCCTTTCGTTTATATTGCAAGTTTTTTCTTGTATGTATATTGATAGTAATGTTTCTATTATTTCTTGCAATTTTTTTCCTTCGTGCAAAAAAGTTCTCGTTACATTCATTTCTACCTCTTTCTTTTTAATGTATATGTTTCAACATTTAATTTATTCCTTGTAAACAATAGATATAAAGCCCGTTTCACACTCTTTTTTAATACAAAAAGAGTCTAGCTTTTGTACTAAACTCTAATTTTTTGTTTATTTTTTCTTTAATAAAATATTTTTAATATTTTATTATACATTGGAAATTTGATTCTGTTTATCTCGTTTATAGTTTTTTCAACATCATATTTTATATTTAAACATTTAAAATCCACCTTTCCAGTATTAATGCTTAATATTCCAGCATGTGCTATGTTACTGTCCATTGGACAACCTAAAGAGCCTGGATTTATATACCACTTATCTGCTTTTTTGTTTACACTAGTAGTATGTGTATGTCCATATAAAAATATATCTGCATTTATTCCTTCAAACATTTCTTGATTTTCTTCAATAGTTGGCTTTTTTATATGTTTTTTATATTTCCCATTTTCCTCATTAGGATAATGTGTAATATGTATTCTCTTATTTTCTATTTTAATATTTATTTCTTTTTGTAATTCTTTTATAAATTTTTTTGACTTTTCACTTAATTTACTATGGTTCCATTCATGATTTTTGATTTCTTCTGAACTCATTGACCTCTTATCGTCATGAACTTCTTTTGGTAATCCTTTAATTAAATATTCTTCATGATTTCCCTGTACAGCTATTAATATTTCTTTCTTTTTCATTATCATTTGCATTGTTTCTTCTGGATTTGCACCTATCCCAATTATATCTCCACAACATATTATTTTATCAACTTTTATTTTATTAAATTCATTTAATACTGATTCTAATGCCTGACTATTACTATGTATATCTGCTATTACACCTATTTTCACACTAACCACCTTATTTTTGTTTTCTAAACTCCTTATTTAGTTCTTTTTCTTCGTCTAGAATTTTTTCATCATATAATCTAAATTCTACAGTTTTCGTCCATTTTCTACTCTTTTTTCTTTTTTTCCTATTATTTTATTGTTTATAAAAAAACTATTAATAATAAAAATTACTAATAGTTTGTTGTTAATTAATTATTTTTATTAAATTTTTTACTCTAAATTATAAAATTAAATACTAACAATATAAGAGCTAATCCTAAATAAAGAATTCCATTTTTTTTCATTTTTTTTGCAGTCTCTTCCATTGTTTCTCCATCTTTTAATTTATCTTTGTTTACAAGTTTGTCTGCTGGTAATATTAAACTTAATATACCACCTACAACCAAAACAATTATACATATTATTAAAATTATATCTAGCATATAAATCTCCCCTTCCTTCTACTATTTATATTATTCCAATTCTTTTTGCATATTTTTTTATAATTTTATATTAACCGCTAAAAAAAGTCAATACCCATTTTATTTATCCAGGGAAATTTAATCATATTACAAAAACAAAAAAATATATGATAAACTTATATAAGGTGATAAGAATGGATATAAAAAAAGTTTTGATATATATTTTGATTTAGTAGAAGACCCAAGAAGTCAAGCACATATAACATACCAATTATCTGACATATTA
>CAKPKI010000045.1 GCA_934167135.1 uncultured Clostridia bacterium | reverse complement strand
ACGCATTCCACAATTTAAAAATAATGTTGTAATAGCATAATCTCTTTTACAATTTCGATTTTCTTCATTTATGGCAACATTTAATAATTTTTTACTATCATCTAAAGAAAGATATTTTGGCATTCTTTTTTCGAGTTTTGGTGTTTCTAAATTTTGGGCGGGGTTAATTTCTATAATATTTGCTTTTTGTGATAAGTATTTGAAAAATATTCGTATTGTTGAGATTTTTCTTGCTCTTGTTGTTGCTTTATTACGATTATCAATTGCCAAATGTGATATATATGCATGTATATCATCAAGTGTTATTTGTTTTAATTCGTTTTCTGTAAATTTTGTTATATCTATTTCATCATAAATTGTTGTATTTGTTAATTTAAAACGAATCATTATAAATTTTAAAAAGTTTGCTAAATCATAATTATATTCTTTAACTGAATTTGGTGATTTATTTAATATTGTTATTGAATAGTCTAAAAATGCGTTTAAATATTCTGGATTTTTTTCTCTTGGTATCATTGTTTCACACTCCATATATTAGTATAAAAATATAATATCACTTTTGTATATAAAAATAAAGAGGTTGTGCAAATAAATGTTATTTTATTGTTACTGGTTTATTTAAAATTAATACAAAGAAATCTTGAAAATTTTATCAAAACTATTAGATAGTAACATTTTATTTACTGTATGCAAGCAATCTCTCAGATATAATGGGTTATGTAAAATGAATTGGAAAGTATTGACAAATTTAGCTTAAAGATGTAATATATATATGTTACTAAAAATAGAAAAATGGAGGTAGTAATATGAGTGATAAACGTATGGAATTAGACTCTGATACAATTGAATTATTATTAACATCAGACAAAATTGCAACACGGTATTTATTAAATTATGTACCAACTATAATTGCTTTTGGGACACTTGCAGTAATGAAAAACAGTCCGCTTAACAAATATTTGTTAAAGTATCTGAAACCAACTCAAATTAATAGCAAAGTACATGAGTTAATAAAGAATCATTTAGAAGAATTTGTTGATAAAAATGAAAACACATATGTACTAGCTTTAAGTAGTCCTGGAAATGAATATGTAAGAATTTTAATTGATGAAACATTATTAAGAATAATTCAATCAGCTTATTTAACTGCTAATGCTTATTATAATACAAATTCATTAAACAACAAATTCATGTTAGCTGGATTTATAGAAATTATTCCTGATATTTATGAAGAATTTCTAGAATCGTGTTTTGAAAAACAAGAACACTTGGCAACTAAGAAGGATACGAGTAGAAGAAAAAATTCTGAACAATTAGCAATCCCGAATAAATTAGCAAGTTTTTTGACAGTAATGAATAATAAATATTCTAAAGATGAAAAATATTGCAAAATACTTGGTAGAGAAAATGAAAAAGACCAATTAATTAGAATTCTTGCAAAAGCAACAAAGAAAAATGCTATTTTAGTTGGAGAACCAGGTGTAGGAAAAACTGCTATTGTAGAGAAGCTTACATGGGATATTGTAAAAGGAAATTGTCATGACAAATTTAAAAACAAGAAAATTGTAGAATTAGATGTAACATCAATTTTAGCTGGAACAAAATATAGAGGATCAGCAGAAGAAAGATTTCAGGAATTGATTAAATTTTTGCAAAACAATTCTGACTGTATTTTGTTTATTGATGAAATTCATACAATTTTAGGTGCAGGAGCTTGTAGAGAAGGAGAATTAGACTTAGCAAATGCACTTAAGCCAATTTTAGCAAGAGGTGATACTCAAGTTATTGGTGCTACGACTTATAAAGAATATGAAAAGTATTTCTCAAAAGATGGAGCATTAAAAAGAAGATTTGAAAAAATTGTTGTAGAAGAACCAAAAACAACTGAACTTTACGATATGATAAAAAATCAAATTTTACGGCTTGAAGAATATCATCACACTACTATTTCAAAAGAAGTTGTTGAATTTGCAATATTCAATGCATCATGCTTTAAATATGAAACACGAAATCCAGATAGAACACTGGATGTTATTGACAAAGCCATGGCTGTAGCTGAATTAAAAAACAAAACTATTGTTGACAAATCTGATGTTTTAGAATGTTTTGCAATTAAAAGAAAAAAATTTGAAGAGCTTTCAGAAGATATTAAAAAAGAAGTTGCTTACCATGAGGTTGGACACTACATTATTCAAAAGTATTCTCCTAGATTGCAAAATTTTAAGGTATTAGCAATTTCAATTATGCCAACAGATAATTATTGGGGAGTTACTGTAAGTGAACAAGAAGTAGCTACATTACAATATACAAATAGGGAAGCATACATTCAAAGAATTGCTAATGCGTTAGGTGGAAGAAGAGCAGAAATGATTTATACCAATAACTTAAATTCTGGAGCAGCAGATGATTTAACCCATGCAAACCAAATTGCTAAGGATATGGTAACGAAGTACGGATTAGGTGAAGGTGCTATTGAAAATAGGGTATATCCTTATGAGGATAAAAATTCAATGTATACAGAAAAAATAATAACTAGAATAGATTACGAAATTGGTAAAATTATTAATGAAGCAACCCAATATGCTGATTCTGTTTTAGTTGCTCATAAGGAAGAAATTGAAAAATTAGTTGCAGAATTAGTAAGAAAAGGAATGTTGTCTAAAATCGAAATTGATTCTATTGTTTAATCACAAAAATAAAAATCATATTAGTCATATCTCTAAGAAGTGCTACAGTGTAGCACTTCTTTCTTTATAGTGAAGAATTTTATTGTTACCGGTTAATGTTTTTTTTAATTAATACAAAGAAATCCTTGAAATATAAGCTTTGAATGAAATGACGAATGTGCATGGAAAAATTTTAGAAATTCTATGCAGTTTTATGGTAAGAGTTCACGATAGTGGAAAGGACTCATAAAACAAATTAGAATTTCTTAAATTTTGTAATAAGCCGAGGAATGTAATGAAAAACTTATATTTCAAGGATTTCTTTTGAAAATTTTATCAAAACAATTATCTAGTAATATTTTCTTATCTATTCGAAAAAATAATGTTGATATAAAAAATATTTTATGATAAAATCTTTCTAAGCATATAAAAATATATGAAAGAGGAGTTAAATAGTGAAAAAAAAGAAGAAATTAATAATTATTGCATTTATAATAGAAACTATTATTTTAATAATATCAGTAATGTATAGTAGCATGATATTTTTTATTAATGATGATAAAACAGAATGGTTTGATGAGACATCACCTGATGGAAATTATCATGTAAAATGTTATAAAGTAGGAGTACCAATGTTTTTCAGTTCACAAGAATTATTGATTTATTTTGATACAACTGGTTTGCCATATGTTAGTGGAACTAATCCTGTTTCATTTAAGATTGAACTTGCAAATGATGGTGCAAACTTAGATTCTGATAATTATTCAATAGATTGGCTTACAGATTCAGTAAGAATTATTTTTAGAGGTAAAGAATCTGGTGGAGATAATATTTATCAAATTCCATATTACAGAATAACTTCAGAAAATAATAGCGAAGAAATAATGCAAGATGTAGAGTATAATTATAGTTGTGGAGAAATTTTTGAGATATCAAATAACGCTATATATTATGGAGATATAGAAGAAGATAAAGGAAAGTATTTAGCACTAGAATTATCTGAAAATTCTCAGGTTATAAACTATGAAAACGAAAATTCAACTAATATTCACAATATTGAAATTGGCGATTATGTAACAGTATATAAACCTACGGAACAATTTACTAATGCAAAAACAACTATTATAGTTACAAAAAAAGAATATATTTTAAAACAAGTAGAAAAGGAATTATTAAACAAGCGAGAATTTGATGCTGAACTTGCTTATTATAATGAAAAAGAAAATTATATTATAGCAAAGGTCGCATTAGATGAAAAAGATTTTGGAGCAGTAAAATCTCAACCATTTTATTTATTTAAATTGTCAGTTGGAGATATTACCAAAACATATTTAGGAGATAAAGAAAATAATTCTAATTCTAATTATGGATATCATATAAATGAGTTGTGTAGAATAGAATTAGTGTCTAATATTGCATATTTACCGAATATATACATAGTTAAATCTATAGAATTTATAAATGATTAGTAAAGGGAGAGATAAAAATGGAATGGAATCAAATATTACCAGAATTTGATGTTTTTGATTTAGCTGATAGTTTACATTTTTATATTGATTTGATAGGCTTTCATATAGAGTATGAGAGAATAGAGGATAAATTTGTTTTTTTACAGTTTGAAAATGTACAGATTATGTTACAGCAAATAGATACAGAAAATAATAAATGGGAAACTGGAAGATTAGAGTATCCACTTGGAAGAGGCATTAATTTTCAAATAGATGTTACAAACATAGATGAAATTTACAATAGACTGAAAAAAGCTAGTTATACAATATTTATAGAAATGGAAGAACATTGGTATAGAAAAGATAAGATTTTGATGGGATGTAAAGAATTTTTGGTGCAAGATCCAAATGGATATTTGTTAAGATTTAGTCAGGATTTAGTTTAATGATTTATTTAAAATTAAGAGATAGAAATACTTAAAATATAAGAGTCTATTACATTCTTGGGTGTATTATAAAATTTAAAACAAAAAAATTTTATTACTTGACTATTTACATAAGATGTGATATTATAACTACGAACTTTAATTAGGAGGTATAAATATGGAAACAACAATTGCTTTAAGAACATATACCAGTTATTCCGTATTGGAAGAATTACGGAGATTAATGAAAGAGACATGGAATTTAAAAGAAATCCGGATGGATTACAACACTCGATGTCTTCCAGATGAAAAAGACATTGAAAGTTATCCTGTAACTCTTATTTTTGAAGAGAATGGGAAAGAATTCGCTGTTAAGATTCTCTCTCTTTCTGTAGGATATAGAGGCTCAGGACCATTTGACTTCTCGAAGATATTGGAATTTTTTAAAATTCCTTATGATAAGGATGAAATCTTTACAAAAAGTTCGATGGGGGAGGATGGATTCATTAGATTAAGATTTTATAAAAATAATGTTTCCTAAAAAAAGAAGATTAAATAATAGCTTTACAAAAAAAGATTTATCTTTTCTCTCTCATAAAAAATGAGAGAGTTTTTACTTATAATAGTATTTAAAGAATGAGAGGTATATAAAATGAACCAATATATATATTTAATATTAGGCATAGTATTAGGGATTAGTTTAGCTGTTTATTATTTTTTAAATAGAGAAGAAAAAATTGAAAAACAAATCAAATTTGATCAAAAAGTCTATTCCACAAAGAGGCTAGATACAACAATGGAGAGTGTTGTTCAAAATATAAATAAGAAAATTAAAGAATTAAAAAGAGAACTTACTGAAGAAGAAAAAAATGAAATAATAATTCAATGTTATAAGGAAAAATTTAATATAACATAATAGGTTATATTTAAAAATATATATTATGAAAAAAGACTAACTCAGTTGTTTTAAATGATAATGTAGATACTTCATTGATAAATGATTTAGATTTATCTAAAGATGAAAATGTCAATAAAGGCAATTATTTTAAGAAGAGACTTAAAGTAGGGGTTATTTTTATGTAAGGAGGGAAAAGTGGCAGTTCACAAATAAAAATTGCAATGGACATAGTAGCAAAACATGCAACAGCAAACAAATACGGAAACTGTAAATAATATAATTAGTGAAGAACATGCTGAAAAAGAAAATAAATGAGTTTATATCAAAGGTCTGCACAATTTGCACCTTATTCAGCCCTTACAGGATATGAAGGACAAGTTAAGGAAACAGCAAGACTAACTGATAGAAAAATTGAATTAGATGAAGAACTTAAAATTATATTAGATATGAAAATACAGGTTATTCAAGAATTAATTTCAAATAAACCTGAATTAGAAGTAACATATTTTATTCCAAGTGAATAGAACTTAATCTTACACGAAAAAAATTAGGTTAAATCCACTCGCTTAAACTCGCCTTTTTTTTTCTTGATTATATCTTCGTTTTACACAAAAATCACAATAAAATCAATAGCTTGGGAGAAGTTTAATAAGGACAAAATTGTTTTTATCGACTTCTTCCAAAATTTTTATATTAGATGGTCAAATAAAGATATAAATTATCTAGTCAAATTTGTAGTGAAAATTAATTTATGGAGGTTTTTAGAAATGAATAATAAAATTACATATCACAAAGTTGGAGATTATTATTTGCCTAATCTATATTTAGCAAAAGATGAATATGAAAAAGATTATCAAATTGGAAAGTATGGTCATCTAAGACTAGAATATTTAAAAACACATAAAAAAGCTGAATACGCTATAATGTTTATGGATAGTACTTTAAGAAAACATATTGTAGATACTGATAAACAAGCTAAAGAAAGATTTAAAATACTTATGAAACAAATGCTAGAAAACAATCCTGTTGATGAAAACTTAAAAATACTGACCCATTAAAATGGGGAGGACTTATGAATAATTATAAGCATTCAGTTGAAGAAATCATTTTTAAAGAATTAATTCATTTTTTTTATTCTTTATTTTCTTTTTTTTCTTGTTGTTGTATTTCAAATATTGCTTTTTGACTTTCGATTTCAGCTTTAAGTTGTTCTTCAGTTGGTAAATATGTTTTGTATTTTGTGGCAAATAATTGCTCATTTCCGTTCAAAATAGAATATCTTGCTACATCTGCATCTGTATCAGTACAAAGTAAAATCCCAATTGTTGGATTATCATCTTTTGCTTTCTTCAATTCATCATACATTCTTACATACATATCCATTTGACCTATATCTTGATGTGTTACTTGATTAGTTTTTAAATCAATCAATACAAAACATTTTAAAATATAATTATAAAAAACTAAATCAATGAAGTAATCTCCTTTTTCTGTACGAATATGCTGTTGTCTTTCAACAAAAGCATATCCTTTTCCGAAGTTCCATCAAAAATTTTTGTAAATTATTTATAATGCTTGTTTCTAGTTCTGTTTCTGTATAAGTATCTTCTAACGAAAATCCTAAAAATTCTGCAATCAAAGGATTTTTTATAAATTCTAGCTTGTCCACCAAATAATGTTCTTTGTTTTTTTCTTTCATTTCCTCAATTACAGGTTGTTTTACTTGTGATTTTAGTAATCTATAATAATATTGTGAAGAAATATTTCTTTGCAAAGTTCTTACACTCCATGTTTGTTGAGCCGTTTCTTTTTCATACCATTGTCTTGCTTTTTCGTCTTCTACTTGTAATAATGTTTTGTAATGTGTCCAAGACAATATATTAGATTTTGCATTCACTGAGTGCAAAATGTTTGGAAAAGTTTTGTAAAATTGTAAAAAATAATATAAATTTCTTAATTCGAAACCTTTTCCATATTCTTTCTTTAATTCTTTAGATATTTAATATTTCTGTACCATAATCTGCTCTATTTTCGCCTTTTAATTCTTCTTCCGCAATTCTATATCCAATTAACCAATTTCTTTCTACTAATGCAATATTCACTGATTGATAAGCATAATTTCTTGCTGACTCAATAATAGAAAATATATCTTCTACAACATTATCTGTATTTTGATATTTAATAATCATTGAATTATTATTTGTTTTTCCTAAATCCATTTTTTCACATCCTTTATTATTTTTTTCGTTTTTCTTAAAATTATTTAATATTAATATTTTTTATAATATCTTTTAATATATATCTATGTTTTAATATGATTTTATTTTTTTATTCTATCTACTTTATATAAAACATCATATTCTTCTTTGGTAGGTTCTTCCCAAAATGACTCTAACTTTTTCATTAATCCTTCATTTAAATAGAAATCTGATCCGCCATTTCCTTCTTTTACTCGTTTATTTCTTTCTGCAATATTTTGTGTTTCCAAGTTTCATCATCAACACATACATAATGAATTTCACAATCTACACCATTATTTTTATAATATTCTCTTAGTTCTTTTCTATCTCTATGTGACCATAAACTTCTTTCAAATATTACATTAGAACCTGCTTGTGCAATCTCTCCAACTTTTCTAGCTAGATATTTATTTAATCTTTCAGAGAATACATTATAAAATTCTCCTTGTTCATTATTTATCAATTCATAAGTGGCTTCATCTGGCGATATGATAACAGCATTTAAAGACTCTTTAATTATCTTCGAATAATAACTTTTACTACTACATATTTTGCCACATACTAAAATTACTTTTCCCATATCATCACTTCCTTAAATTTTTTCTTTGTGTGTTCTTATATAAATTTCTTTTCTACCTTTTTCTATAAAAACAGACTTATCATTTTTTATACCATACACAATAGTTTCAATAGGATAATACTGTTCTACAATATCTTGATATTCTTTTGCTTTTGAAACATCAATATTTCCATATAATTTTAATATATCTTCTCCAAAAGACATACCAATTTCTTCTTCGCTATCTTCTAATAAATATATAAAATCACAATATTCATCTATAATTCCAGAATCTCCAAAATCAATTACACCAACCAATCTATTATCATTATCAAGCAATAGATGATTACAACTAAAATCATTATGACATAAGCATTTTTTACCACCAAATATAGTTGTATTATATAGTCTTTGCATAAAATCTTCTATATATTGTTTTTCCGTATCTGTAAGACTATCGTATATTGTTTCTTTAAGTAGTTGATATTCTTCTAACACGTTCTGTTTATTATCTATTGTATATGAACTTATTTCACTATAATCTAAATCATGCATTTGTCTTAAAAATATAGCAATATCTTGTTTTAATAATTCTTGTTTATCTTTAGACATAGTAGAATAAATTTCTGGGGTTAAAAATTTCCCTTTAATTTCTTTATAACCTAAAATAGATAATTCATCAGTTATGTATGAATATTCTATTCTGGGTATTTTTATATTTGTCTTTAAATTTTTGTTTAAGAAATCATATATTGCTTTTTCTTTTTCATATCCTTTTTTCTTATTTGCACTAAATTTAATTTTAAACACATATTCATTATTTACAATATATGCTTTACTGTCATACCCTTCACCAATTAATTTTATACTATCAATTACAATGTTGCATTTTTCGTTAATAACTCTTTTTATATCCATTATTTTTTCTTCCCTTATTTATATGTTGAATTTCTAATATCATATCATAATTATGGCAATTCAACAACAGATTTCTTGACATTTACATAGAAAACTGATATATAATAGATGTATTCTATAATACACTGAAAAATTAAATATAAATGACTCACATAAATTGGTTACTTGAAGTAAAGCTCTTATGGATTATTATTATGACCATATTAGTTTTCGATAGTAGGGTTGAACCTGTCCACAGTAGTACAAAGTAATTTATAAAAGTTAGATATATAGTAATGAGTTTGAATCTAGCAGATAATTAAAAAGAGACTAGTCGGATATGTGATGAATAAAATTAGATTAAAGTAATCTATCTAGTTTTATTTGTCATTTCCATGGTCTCTTTTGTTATGCCGTTTTAAATAGCAAAAGAGATACTGAAAAAATTTTATGCAGGTATGCAAAAAATTTTTCAGTAGTCAAAATAATATTTGAATGGAGATGAAAATATTATTTTGATTTGGCGAAGCCAAACATAAATTATCTATCGGAAGATTAGATAATTTATGAGCCCTCCGCTAGGAGCCCACGACATCTTTGCAAAACGAAGTTTTGAAAGTGTCATTTATACTAGAGCAAGTATTCTAAAAGCAGAAAGACATAATGAACGAAAAAACGAATCTTACTCTAATATGAATGTTGACTTAACTCAAACACCAAACAATGTGCATTACAAAAGATGCAAAAGCACTTATAATGAAAGATTAAAAGAAATGATTGATGATGGAGAAATATCACTTAGAGGTTTAAAAGATAATGCAAAAGTATTTGATGAAATTATATTTGATATTAACTCCGACTATTTTGAACAAAATGGTGGCTATGAATTTGCAAAAAACTTTTATGAAAAGGCTTATCACTTTGCTGAAAGAGAAATGGGTACAGATAATATAATATCAGCAGTTATGCACGCTGATGAACTAAATACTTCCCTATCAGAAGAATATGGAAAGCCTATATATCATTATCATTTGCATGTTATAGCTATACCCGTTGTAAAAAAAGAAATCAAGTGGTCTAAAAGATGTAAAGACAAGTCTTTAGTTGGTAAAACAAAAGAAGTAATAAATCAAGTAAGTCATAGTAAGAAATGGAAATCAGAACAATTAACTGATAACTTTGGTAATCCTGTATATGATGAAAATGGAAAACCTAAACTAATAAAATCATATAGCTTATTACAAGACAGATTTTTTCAATATATGTCTGATAGCGGTTATAGAGGATTTATTCGTGGTATTAAAGGCAGTACAAAAGAGCACTTAACAGATTTGGAATTTAAAATTAAGAAAAAAACTGAAAAACTAGAAAAAATAACAAATAGTGTTGATGAAAAACAATCTAATTTTGATAACTATATGCAATATGATAAACAAATAGATGATATCTCTAATTTAGGCAAGCCAAAAAAGTTTTCAAAGAAAATTGAACTAGAACCACAAGATTATGAAACACTGACTAAATATGCTAAAAAAGGAATTGTAGCAGATAAAGAAATTTATGAACGAGATACTAGAATTGAAAATTTAAGAAACACCGTAAGCAGATGGATAGAAAAATATGATGGTTTAGTAGAAAAAACAAAAGACTACTTCTATGCCATAAAACTTGCACCGCAACGAGTTGCTGATTTCTTTAAAAGTTTATTTGATAAAGAAAAACAAGATGAATTAGAACGACAAAGAATTGAACAAGAAAAAATAGAAACTGAAAGAAAGGCTCGTGAAGAAGCAAGAGAAAAAGCTAGATTAGAAAAGCAAAAAATAGAGAACTCTCCTGAATACAAGAAAAGGAGGGCTAGTTATGAACGATAATAATGAAAAATATAGAATCGAACTATCTAATGAAGAATATGAATATGTTGAAAAACTAAAGCAAGAATATTATAAAAAATTAGAAAATATGGCTAAAGATGAAAGATTACAATATTTTAGAGATAATATTGCAATAGAAAATAAATTGAACTTTGAAAAAGAAATAAACGGCACAATATACAAAGTAAACACTTATTTTGATGAAAATGCTGAAGAAAGCATATTAAATAAAATTTTTAGACTAACAAAAAAATCTTAAATATACTTGCACTATAAAAACGAATATGGTATTATGTGAACACTACAAAATAAAACTTTGTAATAATTTATATCATATTCGGCTGTCTAAAAGAAAGGAGTTTTTATGGGACAGTCAAATAATGAAAAAATAACTGCTTTATATTGCCGTTTATCAAGAGATGATGAACAGCTAGGAGAAAGCAATAGTATTAAAAATCAAAAATCAATTTTAAGTAAATATGCAAAAGATAATCATTTTATAAATACTCAATTTTTTGTAGATGATGGTTATTCTGGAACAAGTTTTACAAGACCTGCTTTTATGGAATTAATGGAACTTGCAGAACAAGGTCAAATTGGAACAATTATTGTAAAAGACCATTCAAGACTTGGGAGAAATAGACTTGTAGTTGGTCAATTATTAGAAGAAGATTTTGTAAGACTTAATATTAGGTATATTGCAATAATGGACAATATTGATACTAATGAAGGACTTAATGACTTCTTGCCTATTCAAGATTGGTTCAATGAAATGCATGCAAAAAATACAAGTCAAAAAGTTAGAGCTGTAATGAAAAATAAAGGTAATTCTGGTATACCATTAACAACCAACCCGCCTTATGGATATAAAAAAGATGAGAACGATAAAAGTAAATGGATCATTGATGAACCATCAGCAAAAATTATAAAAAGGATAATTTCTTTATTTATACAAGGCTCTACTCCTTCTCAAATAGCAAAAAAATTTACAGAAGAAGGAATAATGAATCCAACAGAATATCATCAAAGTTTAGGTATGAAAACACAAAATCCACTATCAGAAGTAAAACATTATTGGTATCCAATCACAGTAACTAAAATATTAGATAGACAGGAATATATAGGAGATACAGTAAATTTTAGGTATACCACTCGTTCTTTTAAAGATAAAACAAAAATTAAACTTCCAAAAGAACAATGGAAAATATTTAAAAATACTCACGAGGCTATCATTGATGAAGAAACTTGGAATACAGCACAAAGACTTAGAGATAACAAACAAAGAACTACTAGAACAGGCAAAATTAGCATATTCTCTGGTCATCTATTTTGCAAGGACTGTGGAGCTAAACTTTATTATTGTACTTCTAGTAAATTTACACCAGACAAAGATTTTTATAGATGTTCTAATTACA
>CAKPKI010000044.1 GCA_934167135.1 uncultured Clostridia bacterium | reverse complement strand
CAAAAAAGACAGAAGAAGATACAGAAAAAACATAAGTAGAAGAAATAGAAAAAGACGAAGAATAGAATGTATATTAAAAATATTTTAATCTTAAGGGAGGAAGATAATTGAAAAATATACCACAAAGAACATGTACAGTATGTAGAATGCAAAAAAACAAAAATGAATTATTAAGAATAGTAAAAAATAAAGAGAATATTATAAAAGTAGATGTAAAAGGAAAAGAACCAGGGCGTGGGGCATATATTTGCTATAATGAAGAATGTTATAAGAAAGCCAAAAAAACTAAAAGATTAGAAAAAGTCTTAGATATAGAGATAAAAGATGATATATATGAAGAAATAAAAAATACTATTGATAGAAAAGTAGGAGGTGATGTTATTGGGTAAGATAAAATTATATGACATTGCAAAAGAATTAAACTTAACCAGTAAAGATGTAGTAGAAATAGCTAAAAGCTTAAACATAAATGTAAAAAGCCATCTAAGTGCTGTAGAAGAAGCAGAAGCACAAAAAATAAAAGAAAGTGCTAAGAATTATAAAAGTAAGCCAGAAGAAAAAAAGCAAAACAATGAAAAAGCTAAAAATAATGACTCGCCAGTTATAATAAGAAGAGAAGTTATCATAAATGATGAAACAAGCCAACCTAAAGAAGAAAGTAAAAAAGAAGAGAAAAAAAGTAATAATGTAGGATTTGTAGAAAGAAAAAAGAACAAAGACTATAACATAGTTTATAGGAATAAACCATCTAAACCTATGACAGTAGATGAATTATTCGGAATAAAAAAAGAAGAAAAGAAAGAGGAGCCAATTATGACTCAAAAAGTTGAAGAAAAGGTAGAAGAAAAAGAAAGTAAAATGGATGTTGAAGTAAAAAAAGAAAATAATAATCAAAAAAGAATTGAAAAAGTAGGGAATAAAACAATGCCAGAAAAGAAATTCAATCAAAATAATAGAGAATATAAATCAAATAATAGAGAAAATAGAGAATATAAACCAAATAATAGAGAAGGTCAAAATAACGGTTATAGAAAAAATAATAGATTTAATAATGATAGAAATCAACAAGGAAATCGTAATTTTGAAAGAAATTCTACAAATAATGGTAACAATAATGGAAATAGGCAAAAATTTGATAGAAATAATAGGTCTAATAATAGTAATGGCGGAAGATTTGACAATAATAGAAATAGACAAGGTGGAAATCCAAGATTTAATGGAAATAGACCATTAGATGAAAAGAGAATTGAAAAAAATATTAAAGATATAATGTCTGTAGAAAATGTCGAAAAAGAACCAGCAAGGGAATATAACAAAGATAAAGCCATAGATAGACAAAAACAAAACAACAAATTTGATGATAATAGAAACAAAAAAGCAAATAAAACAAGAAGAAATAATCAAAATGGCGAAATCAATGAACATAAATTAAAGGGATTAAAAAGAACAGATAGTCTATCAAATATGTTTGACGAGCAAGACGGTGGAATGTTAGATTATTACGATTTAACAACACAAAGAGGTAAAAAAGGAAAGAAAAAAGCAACAAAAAATGATGAAAATCGTAATAAACAAAAAATCTTTAAACTAGAAGAAATTACAATTCCAGAAACAATTACAGTAAAAGACTTTGCCGCTGAATTAAAGAAAACAACAGCAGAGGTTATTAAAAAATTACTTGGTTATGGAGTAATGGCAACAATAAATAATGATATAGACTTTGATACAGCATCTTTAATTGCAGATGAATTTGGAGTAAAAGTTAACAAAAAGGAAACAATAACAGAAGAAGATATATTATTTGATGATTCAGAAGATAGAGAAGAAGATTTAGAAACACGCCCACCAGTAATAGTTGTAATGGGGCATGTAGATCATGGAAAAACATCTTTATTAGATGCAGTAAAGAAAACAAATGTGATAGAAGGAGAAGCTGGAGGAATTACACAACATATTGGTGCATACAAAGTTAAAGTAAATGATAGAGAAATAACATTCTTAGACACACCTGGACATGAAGCATTTACAGCAATGAGAGCAAGGGGAGCACAAATAACAGATATTGCAATCCTTGTAGTTGCAGCAAATGATGGTGTAATGCCACAAACAGTAGAAGCAATAAACCATGCAAAATCAGCTGGAATTCCAATAATTGTTGCAATTAACAAAATGGATTTACCAGATGCTAATATAGATAAGGTAAAACAAGAATTAATGGCTTATGAATTAGTACCAGAAGAATGGGGAGGAGATACAATATTTGTACCAATCTCTGCTAAACAACATCAAAACATTGACCAATTATTAGAAATGGTATTATTAGAAGCTGATATGTTAGAATTAAAAGCAAATCCAAATAAACAAGCAAAAGGTGTAGTAATAGAAGCAAGACTTGATAAAAACAGAGGAGCAATTGCTTCAATGCTTGTACAAAGAGGAACACTTGATGTTGGAGACACAATAGTTGTAGGTTCATCAATTGGTAGAATTAGAAGTATGACAGATGAGAAAGGTAAAAAAGTAAAAAAAGCAGGACCATCAACACCAGTAGAAATAATGGGATTAACAGAAGTTCCACAAGCTGGAGATATTTTCTATGAAGTAAAAGATGAAAAAACAGCTAAACACTTAATAGAAAAAAGAAAACGTCAAGAAAGAGAAAAAGCAATAAATGCAATGAGTAAAGTAACATTAGACAATTTATTTAGTCAAATGGAGGCTGGTGATTTAAAAGTACTTAATTTAATAGTAAAAGCAGATGTTCAAGGTTCTGTAGAAGCTATAAAACAGTCAATGGAAAAATTGACAAATGAAGAAGTAAAGGTAAAAGTTATACACTCAGCAACAGGAGCTGTTACTGAATCAGATGTAACACTTGCAAAAGTTTCAAATGCAATAATCATAGCATTTAATGTTAGACCAATGCCAACTGCAAAAGACATGGCAGAAAAAGAAGAAGTAGAAATAAAACAATATTCTGTAATATATCAAGCAATAGATGATGTAGAATCTGCAATGAAAGGTATGTTAGCACCAAAATATGAAGAACATATCATAGGAAATGCAGAAGTAAGACAAACATTTAAAATATCAAATGTTGGTACAATTGCTGGTGCATATGTATTAGATGGTAAGCTTGAAAGAAATGCTGGAGTAAGAGTATTACGTGATAATGTAGTTATACATGATGGTAAACTTGCATCATTAAAGAGATTTAAAGATGATGCCAAAGAAGTATCAAAAGGATATGAATGTGGTATTCAAATCGAAAAATACAATGATATCAAAGAAGGAGATATTATTGAAGCTTATATTATGGAAGAAATTAAAAGATAGAAAGTATATGATTAAATATGCCAAATAAGTAGGTAAAGCTCAAAGAGCAGTACCTATAGAAAGGAGAAAAAATGCCAAAAAACAATAACCGTCAAGGAAGAATTGACGAAGAATATAGAAAAGAACTTAGTCAAATAATAAATTACGACTTAAAAGAACCAAGTGTTACAGGAATGATTAGTGTAACAAGAGTAAAAGTAACACCAGATTTAAAATATGCTAAAGTTTCTGTAAGTATTCTAAATTCTAAGAATGTTAAAGAAACATTAGCTGGTTTAAAAAAATCTTCTGGTTATTTACGTTCAGAATTGGCAAAGAGGATAAATTTAAGAAATACACCAGAATTAGTATTTGAATTAGATGAATCTTTAGAATATGGAGCTAGAATAGATAGTATTTTAAATGATATAATGAAAGACAAAGATAATGGAGGAAGTAACAAAGAATGACACTAGATGAAATATTAGAAGAAATAAAAAAAGCGGAAACAATAGTAGTATTATCACATGAATCACCAGATGGGGATGCTGTATCAAGTTCTCTATCTGTGATGCATGCAATTGAGCAATTAGGCAAAAAAGTAGATATTATTATACCAGAATATCCAAAAGATTTTAAATTTTTGCCTGGAACTGAAAAAATTTTAATAAATGGAAAAGAAGAAAATTACGATTTAGCAATTTCAGTAGATTGTACAGATATAAAAAGATTAGCTGGAGGAAAAGAATATTTTGAGCCAGCTAAAAGAACAATACAAATAGACCATCATTCTGTTAATGCAATGTTTGCAGATTTGAATTATGTTGATCCAGTTGCACCCGCATGTTGTCAAGTACTAATTGGAATGTTTGAATATTATGGAATAAATATAACGAAAGAAATTGCAACATGTATTTTAACAGGATTAGTAACAGATACAGGTGGTTTTCAATGGGGAGGAGTAAGTCCAGAAACATTTGAATTTGCTGCTGAATTAGTAAGAAAAGGAGCAAAATTAAAAGAAATTTGTAGAATTGCATTAAGAAATAAGAGTAAAGCTCATTGTGAACTAGAAAAAACAATATATAATAGATTAGAATTTTTAGAAGATGGAAAAATAGGTTTTGCATATTTAGATTTAGAGGATTACGAAAGAACTAATGCAGAAATAGGTGATGACGAAGGATTAGTAGAAATGATTCGTGACATTGAAGGTGTTGAAGTTGCAGTATTATTAAAGGAAAAGGAAGGAGCCAATGGTTATAAAGCATCATTACGTTCACATGAAGTAATAAATGTATCAGACATATGTATGTTACTTGGTGGTGGTGGCCATAGAGGAGCTGCTGGATGTTTTGTAAGTGGAAATCTAGAACAAGCAAAAACCAAAATAATAAATGCAGTAAAACAAGGATTAAAAAAATAAAATGGATGGAATAATAATAATAAATAAACCAAAAAATTGTACATCACATGATATTGTAAAAAAAGCAAAAAAAATATTAAATGAAAAAGTTGGACATACAGGCACATTAGATCCTAATGCAACAGGAGTACTACCATTACTTGTTGGAAAAGGAACTCAAATTTCAAAATACATAATTAATCATGATAAAACATATGAAGCGGTAGTGCAACTAGGAGAAAAAACAGATACAGCAGATGTAGAAGGTAAGATAATAGAAAACAAAATTGTACCAGAAGAAAACTTGAAAATTGAATATATTAATAATATATTAAAATCACTTGAAGGAAAACAAGAACAAATTCCGCCAATGTATTCTGCAATAAAGGTAAATGGAAAAAAACTATACGAATATGCAAGAAAAGGTGAAAAACTAGAAATAAAACCAAGACAAATAGAGATTTATGATATAGAATTATTGAAATTAGATAGAATAAATAAGCAGATAGAATTTGAAGTTGCATGTTCAAAAGGAACATATATTAGAACATTATGCGAAAATATAGCAGAAAAACTTGGAACTGTGGGATACATGAAAGAGCTTAAAAGAACACAAGTAGGTGAATTTAAAATAGAAAATGCAATAACAATAGAAGAATTAGAAAAAAAACAAAGTTGCATAACAATAGAAAGTTATTTTAAGCAAAATAAAAAAATTAATTTAGATGAAAAAAAGTTGCAATTATTTTTAAATGGTGTACAATTAACATGGCAATTACAAGATGGAATATATAAGATATATAGTAATGAACAATTTATTGGAATAGGAACTATTAAAAATAAATTGCTTAAAAGAGATATAATATTGTAAAATAACTAATTGTTTGAATTAGAATAGTATATTCTAACGATGCAAGGTGGCTATTATAATTCAAACTAGTAAAGGAGGATGAAAGAATGGAAAAATTCTATATAACAACACCAATATACTATCCAAGTGGAAAATTTCATATTGGAACAGCATATACAACAACATTAGCAGATACTGTAAAAAGATATAAACAACTAAGAGGGTATGATGTATTCATGTTAACAGGAACAGATGAACATGGTCAAAAAATCGAAACAGTAGCAAAAGAGCGTGGAAAAACACCAAAGGAATATGTTGATGGAATGGCACAAATGGCAAAAGATTTATGGGCTTTAATGAATATAAAATATGATTATTTCATAAGAACAACAGAACCAAGACATGAAAAAGCCGTGCAAGATATATTCGAATACTTTTTACAAAAAGGAGATATATATAAAGGAGAATATGAGGGTTGGTATTGTATGCCATGTGAAACATATTTTACAGAAACACAATTAGTTGATGGAAAATGTCCTGATTGTGGAAGAGATGTAAAATTGATGAAAGAAGAAGCATATTTCTTTAATATGAAAAAATATGTTGATAAACTATTAAAATATTATGATGAACATCCAGATTTCATCCAACCAGAATACAGAAAGACGGAAATGATAAACAATTTTATAAAACCAGGACTTGAAGACTTATGTGTAACAAGAACAACATTTGATTGGGGAATAAAAGTTAATTCAGATCCAAAACATGTAATATATGTATGGTTAGATGCATTAACAAACTATTTAACAGCTATAGGTTATAAGCAAGCAGATAATGAACTATTTAAAAAATTATGGCCAGCAGATTTACAAATAGTTGGAAAAGATATAGCAAGATTTCATTTGATTTATTGGCCAATATTCCTAATGGCACTTGATTTACCATTACCAAGAAAAATATTAGTGCATAATTTTATAATGATGAAAGATGGTAAAATGTCAAAATCAAAAGGAAATGTTGTATATCCAGAAAAATTAATAAGCAGATATGGATTAGATGCAACAAGATATTTCTTATTAAGAGAAATGCAAACATCACAAGATGGATTATATACACCAGAAAGTTTTATAGAAAGATATAATTCAGATTTGTGTAATGACTTAGGAAATTTAGTAAATAGAACAATATCAATGGTTAATAAATACTTTGAAGGAAAAGTACCAGAATATAATGGTACACCAAATGAAGTTGACAAAGAATTTGAAGAATTTACAAATTCTCAAATAAAAAAGGTAGAAAAATTAATAGACAAATACGAAATAGCAGATGCATTAAAAGAACTATGGATATTAATTTCAAGAACAAACAAATATATAGATGAAACAAGACCATGGGAACTTGTTAAAAATGAAGAAAAAGAAAAATTAGAATCAAGTATTTATCATCTAATAGAAAATATTAGAAAAATAGGAATAATTTTAATACCATTTATGGATGATACAGCTAAAAATTTATTAAGACAAATAGGAACAACAGAAGAATTACAAACATGGGAAAGCTTATATAAATATAATAGTTTAAAAAATATCAAAGTTATAGAAAAAGGTGAGCCATTGTTTTTGAGAAAAGATATTGAAGAGGAACTAGAATATTTAAGAAGCTAATTATATAAAAGGTGGAAAAATGGATTTGATATCAGTGAAAAGAGAATATAGAAATAGAAAAAATATAGTAATAGCGATATTTGTACTAATAGTAATAATTGTTTTTGTTTGGTTAGGATTAAAAATAAATTCTAATACACAAAATGATATTACTAAAACAGCTGAAACAGAAAAAAATGAAACAATTCAAGAAGCGGAACAAGAGGAACAAAGAAAACAAGAAGAAGCTAAAAAAGAAGAAGAAAGAAAAGCAAAATTACCACAATTAACAGAAGAAGGTAGAAACAACTTAAAAAACATATATCATTCAGAAACAAAAAGAGTTTTTTTAACATTTGATGATGGACCATCACAAACAGTAACACCAGTAGTTTTAGATACATTAAAAAAAGAAAACATAAAAGCAACATTCTTTTTATTAGGAAATAGAGTTGAATTAGACCCAGACCTTGTAAAAAGAGAATATGATGAAGGGCATTATATAGCAAGTCATGGATACTCACATGTATATTCACAAATATATGCAACACCACAAAGTGTCTTAGATGAATATAACAAAAGTGTAACAGCAATTAGAAATGCAATAGGAGAGCAAGAATACAATCCACACCTATTTAGATTTCCAGGAGGATATTGGGGTGGAAAATATGCAGAAGTGAAAAAACAAGCAGAACAAATATTAGAACAAAATGATGTTTTACATATTGATTGGAATGCTTTAACTTCAGATGCAGCAGGAGCAAAAACAACAGAGCAATTTATTGCAGAACTAAATAAAACAGTGCCAAAACATAATAGTATAGTAGTATTAATGCATGATGCTGGAAATAAAACAGCAACAGCAAATGCATTACCAACAATAATAAAATATTTTAGGAATCAAGGATTTGAATTTGAGAATTTCTATAGTATTATAAAATAAAGGTATTGCAAAATAGAAAATATGTGATATAATATAAAAGCTATAAAAAGACAAGAAAGGAAGATTATAATGAATTGTAAAGTAGAAAAAACAAAAAACGCAAATGAAATAAAATTAGAAATTACAGTAGAAGCAGAAAAATTTGAAAATGCTATGAAAAAAGTATATTTTCAAAATGCAAAATACTTTAATATACCAGGTTTTAGAAAAGGAAAAGCACCAATGAATATAGTAGAAAAGTACTATGGAGCACAAATATTTTATGAAGATGCTTTTAACGAAGTTGCAACTGAAGCATATGAAGAAGCTTTAAAAGAAAATAAAATAGAAGCAGTAAGTAGACCAGAAGTAGACATACCTCAAATGGAAAAAGGAAAAGATTTAATATTTACTGCTATAGTACAAACAAAACCAGAAGTTAAACTTGGAAAATATAAAGGAATAGAAATTGATAAAATTGAATATAAAGTTGACAAAAAAGATATTGAACACGAATTAGGACATATGCAAGAACACAATTCAAGATTAATAACAGTTGATGACAGACCATTAGAAAATGGAGATACAGCAACTATAGATTTCGAAGGATTTGTTGATGGAGTAGCATTTGAAGGTGGAAAAGCAGAAGGACATGAATTAGAAATAGGAAGTGGAGCATTTATTCCAGGATTTGAAGAACAATTAGTAGGAATGGAAATAGATGGAGAAAAAGAAATAAAAGTAACATTTCCAGAAGAATATTTCTCAAAAGATTTAGCTGGAAAAGATGCTACATTTAAAGTAAAATTACATGAAATAAAGAAAAAAGAATTACCAGAATTAGATGATGAATTTGCCAAAGATGTAAGTGAATTTGATACATTAGATGAATTAAAGAAAAGTATCAAAGAAAAGTTAACAAAAAATAATGAACAAAGAGAAAAATATGAAACAGAAGATGCAGCAATAAAAGCGGTATGTGAAGATTCAAAACTAGATATTCCATCAGGAATGATTGAACTAGAAACAGACAATATGTTAAAAGACTTTGAACAAAGACTTGCATATCAAGGTCTAAATCTAGAACAATACTTAAAAATGATAGGAAAGACAGAAGAAGAAGTAAGAAAAGAATATGAGCCACAAGCTATAGAAGCAATAAAATCAAGACTTGTATTAGAAGCAATAATAAATGCAGAAAAAATCGAAGCAAGTGAAGATGAAATAAAATCAAAAATGGAAGAAATGGCTAAAAACTATGGAAAAAAAGTAGAAGAATTAAGTGAAAATGAAAACTTAAAGAACTATTTAACAGAAGGAATAAAATCTGAAAAAGCATTAGAATTCATAGTAAAAAATGCAAAATTCGCAGAAAAGAAAAAAGAAACAAAAAAAGCAACTAGCAAAAAATAGCAAAAAAAGGGGCAAATTGGTTTAAAATATTAATTTGTCCTTTTATTTATATAAGGGAGGAAAAAGTATGATAGAAAAAGATAGTTTAGTACCATATGTAATTGAACAAACAAGCAAAGGGGAAAGATCTTATGATATTTTCTCAAGATTATTAAAAGATAGAATAATATTTTTAGGAGAAGATGTAAATCCAACATCCGCAAGTTTAATAATTGCACAACTATTATTCTTAGAATCAGAAGATCCAGATAAAGAAATATTTTTATATATTAATTCACCAGGTGGATCTATTACAGATGGAATGGGAATTGTAGATACAATGAACTATATAAAATGTCCAGTTTCAACAATATGTGTTGGTTTAGCTGCAAGTTTTGGAGCAGTTTTATTAGCAAATGGAGAAAAAGGAAAAAGATATGCAACACCTAATTCTGAAATATTAATACATCAACCATTAATAGGTGGTCAAGGTGGAGGAATTTCTGGGCAAGCAACAGAAATTAAAATTCATGCTGACCATATGATAAGAACAAGAGAAAAATTGAATAGATTATTAAGTGAAAAAACAGGTCAATCTATAGAAACAATTGAAAGAGATACTGAAAGAGATCATTATATGACTGCTCAAGAAGCTTTAGAATATGGTCTAATAGATGGAATTATGGATAAAAGAATGTAGTTCTTTAGAACAACTTAGAAAAAGAAGAAAAGGAGAAATATAGATGGCAAAAAATGACACACCTAAAGGTGTAAAATGCTCATTTTGTGGAAAGACACAAGATAGTGTAAGAAAAATTGTTGCTGGTCCAGGAGTATATATTTGTAATGAGTGTATAGGATTGTGTAATGAAATAATCGAGAGTGAGTATTATGAAGATGAAAATGACTCTTATACTTTAGCTGGGTTAGACAAAATACCAAGCCCAAAAGAAATAAAAAATATATTAGATCAATATGTAATTGGTCAAGATGAAGCTAAAAAGACATTATCAGTTGCAGTATATAATCATTATAAAAGAATTGCAAATGAAGAAGAGATGATGGCTAAACATGAAAAGAGCGAAGATGATGTAGAAATACAAAAAAGTAATATATTATTATTAGGTCCAACAGGTTGTGGAAAAACTTTACTTGCAAGCACACTTGCAAAAATTCTAAATGTTCCGTTTGCTATTGCTGATGCTACAACACTTACAGAAGCTGGATATGTAGGAGAAGATGTTGAAAATATTCTTCTTAAACTAATACAAGCTGCTGATGGAGATATAGAAAAGGCCGAAAAAGGAATAATCTATATTGATGAAATTGACAAAATAACAAGAAAATCTGAAAATCCATCTATAACAAGAGATGTAAGTGGTGAAGGTGTACAACAGGCACTACTAAAAATTGTAGAAGGAACAATAGCTTCTGTTCCACCACAAGGAGGAAGAAAACATCCACAACAAGAACTATTACAAATAGATACATCAAATATATTATTTATATGTGGTGGTGCATTTGAAGGACTTGAAAATATTATTAAAGACAGAATTGGTAAAAAATCAATGGGATTTGGAGCTGATATTGAAAGTAAAAAAGATATAGACAGATACAAAGTATTTGAACAAATTTTACCACAAGATTTACTTAAATTTGGTATGATTCCAGAATTTATAGGAAGATTACCAATAATAGCAACATTAAGAGAACTAGATAGAGAGGCTCTAATAAAAATTACAACAGAACCAAAAAATGCTTTAGTAAAACAATATAAAAAATTATTGGAAATGGATGATGTAGAATTAATATTTGAACAAGAAGCATTGGAAGCAATTGTAGATAAAGCGATTGAAAGAAAGACTGGTGCCAGAGGATTGCGTTCAATAATTGAAAATATTATGAGAGATATTATGTTTGATATTCCATCTAATGAAAAAATTGAACAATGCATTGTAACAAAGGAAACAGTTTTAAATAATCAAGCACCAAAAATTATAGAAAATCCTAATAAGATAAAAAAGGTTAAAAGTGAAAGAGTTGCTATAGAACAAAAAGAAACAGCATAAAAATAATAAATTTGTATAAAATAAAAACAGTTAACTAATGTATAATAAAATTAGTTAACTGTTTTGCTTTTTTTAATTTAACTATCTGTTGTTGTTGTTTTGGTTGTTGTTATTATTGTTATTGTTTTCATTGTTTCTGTTGTTATTTTTGTTTTGTTTACTTTTTTTATTTGACATAGAAGAGCACCTCCATTCTGATTTTTCTTAAATAGTTTATCCATAAATAAAAAAAGTATACAAAAACTCCCCATGATTTAAAAAATCAATGGGGAGCATGACTAGTTGTTAATATGATATGTTGTTATTAGTTAAGAGTACAATATTTTGCAATACTTGCCCAATATTTACCATCGGATGTTCCCATACGAGCTTCCTGGTAAAGACCAGTTGTGCTCATATGTTTGTTTCTAAAGTGACCCTTGGCATAATACCACCCTTCAGGATAAATTAAATCCTTAGGTTCGGTATCTGTAATAATTGTGAAGCGATCAAACCAAGAATCATTCTTCAAAATCTTTACCTCGCTAGGATTGAGCATCTCAAAAACTTTGAGGCTAATCTCAATTGGCATATCACACATTTTTACCGTTTTTACATCAGTCATAATTTTTTTCCTCCTTGCCATTTGGCGTTGTTATATTCATGTTGTTATCACATGAGAAATATGGTTACTATCATTGATACTTCAATGATATAAGTAAATCATACCACATTATGTAACTTTTGTCAAGTATTTTTTAATCTACTGAATTCGTTGCAATAAACCATTAATTAGTAAGGCATCTTATAATGTAACATTTATTTGAAATTATTATAAAGAAAAACTTGAAAATAACATTAGAATTAAATATAATAAAAATGATATACAATAAAAAATAGGAGGAAATAAAATGATACCATATAGAAAAGTAGCTGAAGAAGCATTATACAAATGGAATTATAAAGATAACATAGAAGATCAAAAAGAGGCTTTAAAAAAA
>CAKPKI010000043.1 GCA_934167135.1 uncultured Clostridia bacterium | reverse complement strand
GCACCAATGGCAATGGCTTGTTGACCGTATACAGTAGCACCTTCACCAGGACTATTACCACCACCAATAGCAATTGGGTCTGCATTTGAATTAGTCTTTTTATTAAAAATATTGCAAAGAGTTTTAACTAAATACTTGTCTTTAGGTACATATAGTGGATTTTGTCTTCCTGATACATAAGTATCTAGAAAATATTTTTTACATTCTAAATCAATCAAATTAGCTACAGTATCAATTGTTGTATGTATAGGGATTCTTAAGTTTATACCAATTTGTAAATAATTTTCGTAAAATTTTAAATTACCCACATTTAAAGTAAGCTTTCCAGATTCATCTTCAAAGTCAATCCCTAAAGATTTTCCGTGAAATTCTGTTCCAATACATTTTTCAAAAAATTCAAATAGTTTGATGTTATATTTAAAATGCATAAAAATTCTATTAAGCAAATTTAACATCGGAGAAATTGCATTTTTTCCTAATTCTGGATGAGCAGAATGTGCTTGAACCCCAGTTGAATGTAGAGTTATAGAATTATTCTCAACAAGATAGTTAATATCTGATTTTAATTCTTTAATATTTTCATCAATAATATTTGTAACATCTGATACGCTAATTCGTGATGTGTCAATATCTAGAGTAATATCACATTTTTTAGGCACAACATTAATTGCATTATTATTACAATCTATATTAGATATTTTTATTGGAAAATTTGAATATTTGTTATAATCATCTTTTATACAAATTGTAGAAATTCCTTTTTCAGCATAAATGCAAGGAAAATCTGCATCAGGACTAAAGCTGATACTAGGCAATTCTTCAACCTCTTTATAATGTTCTATACATTTCCACGCTTTTTCTTCATTAATTCCTAAAATAAGACGAACTCTACAATTTAGTTTAATATTGTCTTTAATTGCCTTCATTGCATAAAGAGAAGCGATAACAGGTCCTTTGTCATCAATGGCACCTCTGCCAAATATTTTACCATCTTTAATTGTTGCATTAAAAGGCGGAGTATTCCATCCATCACCACTTGGAACAACATCTAAATGTCCGATAATACCTAAAAGTTTATCTCCTTCACCAAATTCTATATACCCACAATACCCATCAACATTTTTTGTTTTAAATCCTAGTTTATTACCTAATTCTAGAATGTATTCTAATGCTTCTTTTGCATATCTACCAAATGGCATGTCAATAATGTTAGTTTCTTCAGAAACACTAGGAATATTTATAAGATTACAAGTTTCTTTTACAATATCATCTTTTAAATTGTTAATATAATTTTCGAACATAAATAAATCCTCCCTAATTGATTATATTATAAGATATATTAAATAATAATACAAGATAATCATTGTTATTAGTTAATGTTTTATTTTTAACATATAAAATCCTTGAAAATTTTATCAAAATCGTTATCTAGTAACAAACCATTAGATACTAACATAAAAATTCTTGCAAATAAAAAAATATATGATATAGTTATATTATAATAATTTGGGAAAAATTAAAAATAATTTAAACCAGATTTATATTTAAAGAAAGGATTGAAGTATATATGGAGATAAAAGAACTAATAAAAAAAGAAACACTAGACAAAAGAATAGAAGAATTAGCAAATCAAATAGACAAGGATTATAATGGGCAAGAAATTGTATTAGTATCAGTATTAAATGGAGCAACATTTTTTTCAATTGAATTATCATTAAAAATGAAAAGTAAAATAAAAAATGAATTTATGAAAATATCAAGTTATGAAGGAACAGAAAGTACTGGAAAAATAAAAAAACAATTAGATATCGATAAAGAAAAAATTATTGGAAAAAATATACTAATAGTAGAAGATATAATCGATACAGGGAGAAGTATGAACTACTTAATAAATTACTTTAAAGAGAGAAATGCTAAAGATATAAAGGTATGTACACTTTTAAGTAAACCTAGTAGAAGAGAAATGGATGTAAATATAGATTATTTAGGATTTGAAGTACAAGATAAATTTATAGTAGGTTTTGGACTAGATGATGAAAATGGATTTTTTAGAAATCTTCCATATATTGGATATAAATAGGCTATAAAATGTTAATAAAACATTGCAAAAAAATGGGGTAAAAACCTTGTAAAATGGTAAGAATTGTGATATATATATAAATATAATACGGAGGTATGTTAATCATGGATGAAAATTATGAATATGAAAAAAAGACAATTTTAGTAGTAGATGATGAACAAAAGATAGTAGATTTATTAGTGCATAACTTAACACGAGATGGATATGATACTTTAGAAGCAAATGATGGTCAAACTGCAATAAATATAGCATTAGAAAAAAAACCAGATTTAATATTACTAGATGTAATGCTTCCAAGAGTAGATGGATTGACAGTGTGTAAAAAAATAAAAAATTCATATAATGTACCAATATTAATGGTGTCTGCAAGAGATGAAGAATTAGACAAAATACTTGGACTTGAGCTTGGAGCAGATGATTATATCACAAAACCATTTGGAGTGAGAGAAGTTGTAGCAAGAGTAAAAGCAAATTTAAGAAAAACAGAAAATGCAGAAGAACAACACAATACAGAACATAAAAAGGAAGAAAAAAAGCCAGTGAAAAAGGTAAGTACTATAAAAGTTGGAGCATTAGTATTAGATTTAGAAAAATATGAAGTACATATTAATGGAAAAGTAATAAACTTAACTTTAAGAGAATTTGAAGTATTAAAGTTTTTAGCACAACAACCAGGTCAAGTAGTAACAAGAGAAGCATTATTAGAAAGAGTATGGGGATATGAATATTATGGAGACATTCGTACAGTAGATGTTACAGTTAGGAGAATAAGAGAAAGAATTGAAGAAGATACTTCAAATCCACAAATATTAATAACCAAAAGAGGCGTAGGATATTACATTCCAAATGAATAAACTGAACCTTATTATGATAAAAATATCGTAATAAGGTTTGTTTTTTGTAGTAAAATGTAGAAAAAAAGAAAAAAATGTTGAAGAGTGTCAGCGAAAAAATTAACAAAAGCAGAAAATGTATTGACAAAATAGAATAAAAAAAATATAATTTTGTTGAATTATATAATTTTAGTAACATAATTTTTTCTTAGAAATTAAATCAGTTACATTTTTTTCTAAAAGTTATAACTTAGAATCTTATTATTAAAATCAAATTAAAGATAATTATTTGTGTATCTAAAAGGAGGAATTATTATAGAAGAAAAAGTATTAAAACTAAAAGAATTAATAAATGGTGAGGATAAAAGTATTATTAATAAATTAATTAATAATGTACTAAATTTAGAAATAAAAGAGATTAAATATGATAAAAATATTCAGTTATCAAACATTTCAGAATATGAATTTGAATTAGTAAAAGTCAAAGCTATACTAAAAAATGATGACGAATTTGAAATGTACTTAAAAGTTATAAAAAACAGTAAAATTAAAGAATCAATATTTTGTTATTGGTGTACAATTTACGAAGAAGAATTATTTAAAACAAAAGAAATAGAAAACATGGTTAATAAGGTCCTTATTTCGGATTTAACAAAAACAAAATACCAAAAAAGAGTTTTTTTGACAATAGAAAATAACACTACACAGATTTTACAAACAGGAACGGAAATAAATTTTATTGATATATCAGAATACATAGAAGAAAACAAAACAGAAAAAAATAAATTTGAAAAATTATATAAATATTTTAATAAACAAAAAGATGAAGTTCTTCTGGTAGGAATAAAAATGGATAGACATTTAAGGTAAAAAATGTATGTTGCTTTTTAAAATAGATTATAGTATAATTTATTTGAAAGGAGCTAAAAAATGGAATATAGATATGTACCACAAGGTGTTTGTTCAATGGAAATGGTTTTTAACATTGAAAATAACATAATAAAAAGCTTAACTATATTGGGAGGATGCCCAGGAAACACAGTTGGAGTATCAAGATTAGTAGAAGGTAAAAATGTTGATGAGGTTATTAAAATGCTAAAAGGTATAGACTGTAGAGGAAGAGGAACTTCGTGTCCAGACCAAGTAGCTAAGGCATTAGAAGAATATAAAAAGATGCACTAGTTTAGTAGTGCATCTAATATTAATATAAATCTTTTTCAGAAATATTTGTATTGTTTTCAGAATCTTTATTTCCTGTTTCAATTCCCATATAAGGTAAAATTTCAGAAAGCATTTTTCCAGCAGTTGGGGCAGCAATTTGTCCACCATTATGGTTTACACCTTCACCTGGATTTTTTAAAATAACTAATAAAACTATTTTTGTATTTTCAACAGGAGAAATAGCCAAAAATGAAGCTACATATCCATCAGAAGAACCATTTATAGGTTCAGAAGTTCCTGTTTTTCCACCAATTGAATATCCAGACATACTTTCTTTAACACTATCATCATATTTTACTTTTTTACCAGTTCCTAATTCTACAACAGATTCCATCATAGAAGTAACTTTATCAGAAGTTTCTTTAGAGAAAACTTGTCTAATTTCTTTTGTACTGAAATTTGTAACTTCTCCAGTATCTGTATTTGTAATATGGTCAACTATTTGAGGTTGAAGTAAAACACCATCATTAGCAATAGCAGAAGCAGCAGTAATCATTTGAAGTGGGGTTATTGTAAAACGTTGTCCAAAAGACATTGTTCCAAGTTCATGAGGTTTGATTTTATCTATATCATAGAAAATGCCACCATTCTTTGGTTCTCCTAGAAGTGATATTCCAGTTTTTCCAAAGAAACCAAGAGCTTCATAATATTTATAAGAACATTCTTTTCCAATTTTTAAACCTAATTCAACAAATGCTGGGTTACAAGAATTCTCTAATGCAAGCCTTAAACTTTCAGCTCCATGTGAGCTTGGATATTTATGACATTTAATAGGTCTTGATTCACCCTGAACATAATATGCTCCATTACAATTAAAGTTTACAGTATCAGTATCAACAACATTTTCTTCTAGAGCTATTGCAGAAGTTACAATTTTAAATACAGAACCAGGTTCATAAGTATCTGTTACAGCTTTTGGAGTCCACATTCTGTAAAGTGATTTACTTTTATCTTCACTAGAAAGGGAATCCCAATTTTTTGCAAGATGTGAATTTGGAGTATTTTGATCATTACAATCATAACTTGGATAATCAGCCATCGCTAAAATTTTGCCAGTAGATGGATCCATAGCTATTGTTATACCACTTTCACATTTATAATCTTCAACTGCTTGAGCTAGATGTTTTTCTACTATACTTTGAATATTAGAATCTATAGTTAATGAAACATCATATCCATTTTCTGCTGCAATATATGTTTGATTAGAATTAGCTATTTCAGATTGACTTGCATCTTTTAAACTGACAGATTTACCAGCAGTACCACTTAAAAATGAATCCCAAGAAGATTCAATTCCAGATAATCCTTGTCCATCAGAACCAACAAAACCGATAACAGTAGAAGCTAAGGTTTTTGAAGGATATGTTCTAGAAGTAGTTTCTTCATAACTGACCCCAGTTGAAAATTTTAATTCTTTTTTCCAATTATTTATTTGATCAATTTTATTTTGTTCAACATTAGAAGCTACAAGAAATTTTGAAGAAGAATTTTGTATTTTTGTAAGTAATTCATTATAGTCTAACTCTAAGATTGTTGATAAGTTTTGGGCAACAATTGCCTTGTTACTCTCTTCTTTTATAAGAGAAGGAGTTAAATAAACCTTATCAGTATCATAGCTTATTGCTAATACATTCCCAGTAGAATCATATATTGTACCTCTTTTTGCCGAAATAGTTTCAGTTAATGTTTGCTGAGAAGTTGCTAAATTTTGCAGTTTAGAACCATTTACAAATTGAAGATAGCCAACTCTTACTAGCAAAGCAACCATAAAAAATATTGCAACAAATAAAATTGAACCTATTCTCTTTGGAGATATTTTATTAGAAGTGTTTATATCACTTTTTTGTATTACTTTATCTTTTTTTTGTTTTACATTTTTTTTATTGTTCATATTATCACCATTCTTTTGTAAAATTTTAATATATTTTATAATAAAACTATATAAAAATCAATAAAAAACTTAAATTTTGGGAGGGAAAACATGTTATCAAAAATAAAATCAATAGTATTAAATGGATTAGATGGAAGTTTAATAGAAATTCAAACAGATATTAGTAATGGATTACCAGAGTTTGATATAGTTGGATTGCCAGATATAACAGTAAAAGAAGCCAAAAAAAGAGTAAAAACGGCAATAAAAAATTCAAAAATAGAATTTCCAAATAAAAGAATACTAATTAATCTAGCACCAGCTAATATAAAAAAAGAAGGAAGCAGTTTTGATTTGGCAATGGCTATAGGAATATTAACTGCAATGGGGTGTATAAAACAAACAGGTATAGGTGAATTTGCTAATACTATTTTTATAGGAGAACTTTCTTTAGATGGAAAAATTAATAGAATAAATGGAGTACTTCCAATATGTATTGAGGCAAAAGAACTTGGAATAAAAACAGTAATATTGCCAAAATCAAATGCTAATGAAGCTTCTGTCATTTCAGAACTTGATATTATACCAGTTTCAAATATAGAAGAAGTAATCAGATATTTAAATAAAGAATGTAAAATAGATAGATTTTGTGCCCAAAATACTAAACTAGAAGAAAATTATAATATAGACTTTTCAGAAGTCAAGGGACAAGAAAATGTAAAAAGAGCATTAGAAATTACTGCTGCAGGAGGACATAATTGTTTAATGATAGGAAGCCCTGGTTCAGGAAAAACAATGATGGCAAAAAGATTAACAACAATTTTACCACAATTAACAATGAATGAAGCTATGGAAATTACAAAGATACATAGTATTTCAGGAGTATTAGAAAGAGATGGAATTATAATGAAAAGACCATTTAGAATGCCTCATCATACTGTTCCTATAAGTACAATGATAGGAGGAGGTAAAATACCACGACCAGGAGAAATAAGCTTAGCACATGGAGGAGTACTATTTTTGGATGAATTAACAGAATTTAATAGAAATATATTAGAATCATTAAGGGAACCACTAGAAAATAAAGAAATTATTATAAATAGACTTAGTGGAAATTATAGATATCCTTGTAATTTTATGTTTGTTGCAAGTATGAATCCTTGCCCATGTGGCTTTTATGGAGATGAAGAGAAAGAATGCAAATGTACAGAGCAAGAAATACATAGATATATAAGAAAGATTAGTGGTCCACTATTAGATAGAATTGATATTCAAATCCAAGTGCAAAGACCTAAATATAAAAAAATTAAGGAAAAAACTAATGTAGAAAATTCAGAAATTATTAGAAAAAGAGTAAATTTAGCTAGACAAATACAACTAAAAAGATATGAAAAATACAAAATATATTCAAATGCGGAAATGACTACAAAAATGATAGCAGAATATTGTAAACTTGATATAAAAAGTGAAGAATTATTACAAAAGGCATTTGAGAAATTTAAGCTTAGTGTAAGAGCATATGAAAAGATTCTAAAAGTAGCAAGAACAATAGCAGATATTGACTCTAAAGAGAATATAGAAATTAAGCATATAGCAGAAGCAATTCAATATAGGTGCTTAGATAAATTTTCTCCAAAAGAGGAGAATGAAATATGGAAATAATGTTAATTGAATATGTAGATAAGAAATATCCACAAAGATTAAAAGATATAAAAAATCCACCTTCACGATTATATGCAATAGGAAATATAGATTGTTTAAATGAAATTGGAATAGCAGTTATTGGTTCAAGAACTAATACTATTTATGGTGAAAAAGTATGCAAAAAATTTACCAAGGAATTAGTAGAATACAATATAAATATAATTAGTGGATTAGCTTATGGAATAGATAGTATAGCACATCAAACATGTTTAATGAATTCTGGCAAAACAATAGCAGTTTTACCATCTGGATTGAAAAATATATCCAAAGCTACTAATAGAAAACTAGTTGATTATATACTAAAAAATAATGGAGCCATAATTTCAGAATATGAAAATGATGTGAGTGCAAATTCTAACAAATTTCTAGAAAGAAATAGAATTGTGGCAGGTTTAAGCATAGGAACTCTAGTAATAGAGGCTGGATATAGAAGCGGTACAAGTGTTACTGCAAGATATACAATTGAAAATGATAGATGTTTGTTTTGTGTTCCAAGCAGTTTAGAGAACATAAAAGGAAAAACAACAAATCAACTTATTCAAAAAGGAGCTAAATTAGTTACCTGTGCAGAAGATATTATAAAAGAAATTAATCAAAAAAATCCAGAATTTGAATTTAAAAAGAAAAAAGTAAAAGATAAAGAGTTATATTTAGACATATCTCCTGAACTAATAGATGTATATAGTAAAATTAGTGATATTCCTATAGATGTAAATTCTATTTCTCTACAAACTAAGTTATCAATAGGTGATGTTAATTATAAGTTAATGTTATTACAACTAAATGAAAAAATTATAGAACTACCAGGTAAAAGATTTATAAAAAAGAAATAAGAAAGGAGAATAATGAATAAAAGAAAATTTGGAATTATAGGAGAAAAAATTGCACAAGGTTATCTAATAAATAAAGGTTACGAAATATTAGAAACAAACTTTTATACACGTAGAGGAGAATTGGATATTATAGCCAAACTAGAAAATTGTATAGTATTTGTAGAAGTTAAAACAAGAACTAATTTACAATATGGATTACCTTCTATATCTGTCAATAAAACAAAAAAACAACATATGATAAAAACTGCCAATGTTTTTATTCATCAAAACAAACTTTATAAATGTGAATTAAGGTTTGATGTAATTGAAATTATTATAAAAAATGGAAAATGTAAGATAAATCATATAGAAGGAGCAATACAGTAAACTTGACAAAAAGTTGATATTTTGAGTATAATATGCAATGAAAGGAACGGCAAATATGGATATATTAGAAGAAACAAAAAGCATAATGAAAAAATATAATATAAAAGCAAATAAAAGTCTAGGACAAAATTTTTTAATCAACAATGAAGTTGTAGAAAATATTGTAAGTAGTAGTGAAATATCAAAAGAAGATATGATTATAGAAATAGGTCCAGGATTAGGAACTTTAACTAAATATCTGTTAGAAAAAGCAGGAAAGGTACTATGTGTAGAACTAGATACTAAAATGATAAAAATTTTACAAGCTAGATTCAGTCAATATGATAATTTTGAATTAATAAATGCAGATATACTAAAAGTAAATTTAAATGAAATTATTAGCCAAAATAAAAAAGAAGGAAAAATCAAAAATGTAAAAGTTGTGGCTAATTTACCATATTATATAACTACACCGATAATAATGAAATTACTTGAAGAAAAACTTGATATAAAAAGTATAACAGTAATGATACAAAAAGAAGTGGCAGATAGATTAATAGAAATACCTGGAGGAAAAAATACAGGAGCAATAACACATACAGTATATTATTATTGTAAATCAGAAAAGATAATGGAAGTACCTAATAGTTCATTTATTCCAGAGCCAGAAGTGACATCAGAAGTTATTAAGTTGAATTTGCGTAGCAAACCAGCAGTAGATATAGAAAATACAAAGGTAATGTTCATGATAATAAAAAGTGCATTTATGCAAAGAAGAAAAACATTATTAAATGCATTAACAAATACGAAAGTATTTATAAATAAGGAAGAAGGAATAAAAATATTAAAAACTTTAAATTTAAAAGAAAACATTAGAGCAGAAGAATTATCAATTCAAGACTTTGCTAATATATCAAAAATAATAATGGAAAGGAAATAAAAATGAAAATTGTATTTATGGGAACACCTGATTTTGCAAAAGAATCTTTAGAAGCAATATATAATGCAAAAAATGAAATTTTGGCGGTGGTAACAAATCCAGATAGACCAAAAGGAAGGGGAATGAAATTAGTATATTCACCAGTAAAAGAATTTGCATTATCAAAAGAATTAAAAATATATCAGCCAGAAAAAGTCAAAAACAATGTAGAATTTATAGATGAAATAAAAAAATTAGAGCCAGATGTTATATGTGTAGTTGCATATGGAAAAATCTTGCCAAAAGAAATATTAGAAATACCTAAATTGGGTTGCATAAATGTACATGGCTCTTTATTGCCTAAATATAGAGGTTCAGCTCCAATTCAATGGGCTATTATAAACGGAGAAAAAACAACAGGGGTAACGACAATGTATATGGACATTGGAATGGATACAGGAGATATGATATTAAAAGAAGAAACCGAAATAGGAGAAGATGAAACAACAGGTGAGTTATGGGAAAGACTATCAAAAATGGGCGCAAATCTTTTAGTAAAAACACTAGAACAAATAGAAAATAAAACAGCAGAAAGAATTCCTCAGGGAGAAATTTTTTCTATAGCACCAATGTTAAATAAAGAAATATCAAAAATAGATTGGAAAAGTAAAACTGCAAAAGAAATAAAGAATCTTGTTAGAGGTTTAAATCCAATAATGGGAACATATTCATACTTAGATGGAAAGAAAATCAAAATTTGGAAAGTTGATGTAATAGAAGATAGGGAAAATGCTCAAGCTGGAACTGTAATAAAAGCAGATAGTAAAGAAGGCTTATATATAAAAGCAAAAGAAGGAACAATAAAAGTTTTAGAAATACAAGGTGAAAATGCGAAAAGAATGTCTATTTATGATTTCCTAAGAGGAAATAAAATTGAAGTTGGAAGCATTTTTGAATAAAAAATAATAAATTTGTAAATAATGTACCTGAAAGAGAGGTATGTTATGGAAGGAATAGTAAAAAAATTAAATGAGTTACTAAGTAATTTAGAAGTAATGAATATTAAATTACAAAATTATCATTGGAATGTAGTTGGCAAAGGTTTTTTTACAACACATGAAAAATTAGAGGAATATTATGATAAGGTAAGAGAACAAATAGATGAAGTAGCTGAACACATTTTAGCACTAGGATATCAACCATTAGGAACAATGCAAGATTTTACAGAAAATGCTATTATAAGAGAAGCAAAGAATGAAAAAATAAAAAGCATAGAAATAATGGAAAATGTAATTCATGATTTAGATGAATTAAAACAAAAAGTAATTCAAATAAAGCAAATTGCAGAAGAAAAAGAGTGTTATGGAACATCAGCACTTATGGATGATTACTTAGCTGATTGTTCAAAAAAAATATGGATGTTAAAATCAGCCCTAAACAAATAAATACCATTATATAAATAAATCATAAAAAACAGAATCACTTAATAAATATAATTAAGTGATTTTTTATTTACAAAAAAAAAAAATAGTTATATAATGTAGGCAAGTTTGCAAGCAAATGCTTCAATCTTAATAAATAATTGAACACTTAAAGTGTATAAATTGAAGGAGAGAAAGTTATGGAATTAAAAAAAGTATTAATAGGTTTAGAAGGATTAAAAGCAAAAGGAAATCTAGATATTGAAATTAATAATTTAGATAGTAACTCAAAAAATATAAAAGAAGGAGATATGTTTATTGCAATAAAAGGATTTAGTGTAGATGGGCATAAATATGTGAATGATGCAATAAAATCAGGAGCAAAAGTTGTAATGGTAGAAGAAGGTGCTGATTTAAAAGGAATAGAACTACCAGAAGATGTAACATTAATAATGGCAAAAGATACAAGAGAGGCATTAGCAATTTGTAGTTGCAATTTTTACGGAAACCCATCAAGGAAGTTTAAATTAATAGGAGTAACAGGAACAAAAGGAAAAACAACAACAACATTTATGATTAAAGAAATTTTAGAAAAAGCAGGACATAAAGTTGGATTAATAGGGACTATTGCAACATATATAAATGGAAAGATGATTTCAGAGAGCAGTAGAACAACACCAGAAAGTATAGAACTTCAAAAAATATTTTCACAAATGGTAGAAGCTGGAGTAGAATATGTTGTAATGGAAGTATCATCACAGAGTTTAAAACTTCATAGAGTTGATGGTTGTGCTTTTGATATAGTAGCATTTACAAACTTTTCAGAAGATCATATTAGTGAAAAAGAACATCCTGATATGAAAGACTATTTTGAATCAAAACTAAAATTGTTCAAAATGTGTGATAATGGAATAATAAATGTAGATGATATACAAGTTTCAAAAGTGCCAAAATTATTTCCAGATAGTAAAATAATGACATATGGTATAGATAATTATTGTGAAGTATTAGCTAAAGATATTACAATAACAAACTCATATGTAGACTTTAGAGTAAAAGTTTCTGATAGAAATGAAAGAGTAAAAGTAGATATTCCAGGAAGATTTAGTGTATATAATGCATTAGTAGCTATATGTGTAGCAAAAAAATTAGGAATTTCTTCTGATAAAGTAATAGAAGCATTAGCTGAAATTAAAGTTCCTGGTAGGTCAGAAATGGTACCAAATAAAAAAGAAATACCAATAATGATAGATTATGCACATTCACCAGAAAGTTTGCAAAATATATTATCAGCAGTAAAAAGTTATACAAGAGGAAAAGTAATTTCTGTATTTGGCTGTGGAGGAGATAGAGATAAAGGCAAAAGACCAATTATGGGAGAAATATCTGGAAGAATAGCAGATTTTACATTTATAACCTCTGACAATCCTCGTAC